>JAYWIE010000683.1:0-1785 GCA_043789155.1 Rubricoccaceae bacterium
TCGCGCGCGTGGTCGAGGACAGCCGGTGCCCGCCGGACGTGTCGTGCGTGTGGGCCGGCCGCGCGCACGTCGAGCTCGTCGTCGGAGGTGAGACGCACGTGCTCTCGGTGCCCGGCTACGGCACGGACGACATGCCGGCCGAGGCGACGGCCGGCGGCCTGACGGTCCGCGTGACGGCACTCGCCGGCCCGGCCGCGAGCACGGCCGGCGAGCCGCTCGCGATGTGGGTCGAGCTCGTCGCCGGGCGCGCCTGAGGCCCGCCCGGCGCAGGGTCAGTTGAGGCAGGCGACGACCTGCGCGAACGTCAGCCCGTCGTCCTCGCGGAGCACGTGCACCGGCGGCAGTTCCGGGTTGGCGCGGCCGTTGCCGGGGTCGAGCAGGCCCTCCCGCAGGAACGGCGCGACGGTCTGGACGAGGTCGACCGAGCCGAACGACTCGGCGGCGGCCGCGTCGAGCCGGCCGCCCTCGCGCAGGTGCAGCGCCATGTCGACGTCCGGGCGGACGATGCGCAGCAGGAGCGGGATCGGGGCCTGGAAGGCGAGCGTGCCCGTCTCGTCGATGCGGGCGACGCGGAACGTGCGGGCCTCGTAGTGCCCTCGCTTGATGGCGGGATGGGTCATCGGTGTGGTCGGGTGGCAGTGACGCCGGAAGAACGCACGCGCGTGCGCCACCGGTGTGTCACGCGGCTGCGCTCAGGGGATGCCCGACGCAGACACAGCAGTCACGCGCCGGCACGCCGGTGCGTCAATCCGCGCCGGCGTCCGGCGGGCGCGTCAGCAGGCCCTGCTTGCGGAAGTGGATCAGCGTCGTCTCAAGCGTCCCGTGCCGCATCCGCCGCTGGACCTCCTCGAGCGGCAGCCCGGCGTTGAGCCAGATGATCGCGGCCGTGTGGGTGAGCGAGTGCGGGCTGACGCCGCGGCGCTTGAGCCCGGCCGCGTGAAGGTGCACGTTGACGCGCCCGCGCACCGAGCGCGTGTTGAGCCGCGTCCCGTCCGAGCGGTGGCCGTGGCTCACGACGAGCGGGGCCTGGGCCGAGGGCGGGCGGCCGCGCGCGGCGAGGTAGGCGTCGAGCGGGTCGAGCGCGGCGGCGTCGAGCGGGACGTGGGCGTCTTTCGTCTGGCGGCCCTTGCCCTGCACGCGCAGGAAGACGCCCATGAGCGTCCGGTCGAGGTCGTCGAGGTCGGCGCGCACGATCTCGATCTCGGACAGCCCGCCGAAGACCATCAGGGCCATCAGGGCGCGGTCGCGGAGGCCGATGACGGTGCCCGCCGGCGGGGCGTCGAGCAGCCGCGCGACGTCATCGTCGCGAAGCACGGCGCGCGTGTGCGCCTCGGGCCGGCGGTTGCCCTTGACGCCGCGGGCCGGGTTCTCGGCGAGGTCGCCGCGGGCGACGAGGTACTCGCAGAGGCGGCGCAGGGCCGTGAGGTAGGTCGAGACTGAGACCTGGCTGAGCTCGCGCTCGTCCATGAGGTAGCGCTTGTACGCCTCGACGTCCGCCTCGCAGAAGACGAAGCGGCTGGAGGGGCGCCCGGCGCGGGCGGCGTGGTAGCGCTCGAACTCGTTGAGGGTCCGGCGGTAGGTGCCGGCCGTCTCGGGGCTCTTCTCCCTGAGGTACTCGGCGACGAAGGCGTCGAGCCGGTCGGCGAGCTGCGCGACGCTCAGGCGCAGCGGCGTCGCCCCGCCGTCGCGGGGCAGGCTGTCGTCCATTTTTTGTGCTGGGATAACGGCTATCCCGAAGGTAGACGGCGCGGCCCGGCGCGGCAAGGCTTTCCGTCCACCGCAGAC
>JAYWIE010000684.1:0-6197 GCA_043789155.1 Rubricoccaceae bacterium
GTGTGGCAGGGCATGTTCGTGGACGCCGGGACGGCGACCGGCCTCGTCATTCCGCCGGCGGCGCAGGCCGCCGCGCCGCCGCTCGCGGGCGACATCGCCGCCAAGGGCGCAGACGGAGCAGAAACGCCGGGCGACGACGCCACGGCTTCGACGGAGACCCGCCTCGTCGCCTTCGAGCTGCGCGGCACGACGGCCGCGGGCCTCCCGACCGTGGACCGCGCCGCGGTCCTCTACTTCCACCCCGACGCGACGGCCGAGTGGGACGGGTGGGACGCGATCAAGCTCACGCCGCCGTCGGCCGAGTACGCGCTGCTCGCCTTCGAGGGCGTGCGCGGCGGGTCGCCGGTGCTCAAGGCGCAGGAGTCGCGCCCGCTCGAGCTCGCGGCCGCGTTCGACCTCGCGCTCGACGTCGACGCGCAGGGCACGGCCGGGCCGCTCACGCTGACGTGGCCGACGCTCGCCAACGTCCCCGAGGCGTGGTCGCTCGTGCTCCGCGACGCCGTGACGAACGAGCGCGTGGACCTGCGGCAGGCCGCGTCGCACACGTTCAGCGTCGCCCCGCCGCGCCCCGCCCCCGAGGCCCCGGCGGGCACGGCCGGCGTCGGGCCGCTGCTGCGCGCGTTCGCGCCGCGCTTCGTGCTCACGGTCGCGCCGCGCGCGACGGCGACCGAGGCCCCGGCCGCCCTGCCGGCCGTGTTCGCGCTCGGCGGCGCGATGCCCAACCCGGTCCGTGGCGCGGCCCGCATCCGCATCGACGTGCCGCAGCCGGCGACGGTGACGGTCGAGGTGTTCGACATGCTCGGCCGCCTCGCGACGACCGTCGTGGACGGCCCGCTGACAGCCGGCCGTCACGATCTTGGATGGCAGCCGACGGGCTTCCCGAGCGGCGTCTACCTCGTCCGCATGCGCGCCCGCGCCGACGGCGGCGCGAGCTTCACCGAGACCCGCCGCGTGACGGTCGTGCGATGACCGACCCGATGACCCGTTCGACGCCCGACCCGGCGGCCGACCCGTTCGACACGCTCGCCGTGACGGCGTCCGCGGCCGAGCCGCACGTCGGCAGCGCGTTCACGCTGTGGGACGGGCCCGCGCCGGTCGCGCTGACGCTCGACGCCGTCGAGCGCGTCGGCGGGTCCGACGGCTGCTTCGCGCTCGTCTTCCGCACGGCGGCCGCGCTGCCGCAGGCGACGTACCCCGTCGAGCACGCCGTGCTCGGGCGCGTCGCCCTCTTCCTCGTCCCGGTCGGGCGCGCCGCCGGCGGCGCGCGCTACGAGGCCGTCTTCAACCGCATCTGACCCATGGCCCAACCCTACGTCGGCGAGATCCGCATGTTCGCCGGCAACTTCGCGCCGGCCGGCTGGATGTTCTGCGAGGGGCAGATCCTGCCGATCTCCGAGAACGAGGTGCTGTTTCAGCTTATCGGCACCACCTACGGCGGCGACGGGCAGAGCACGTTCGCCCTGCCGGACCTGCGCGGCCGCGTCCCGATCCACCAGGGCAGCGGGCGCGTCCTGGCCGAGACGGGCGGCACCGAGGAGGTCACGCTGACCGTCGCGCAGATGCCGGTCCACACGCACGGGCTCGTCGCGAGCACGGCCTCGGCGACCGAGGAGAGCCCGGCCGGCAACCTCACCGGGCAGCCCGCCACGGCGATCTACAACAGCGGCGAGGAAGGCAGCATCCAGGCCATGGCAGCGTCGGCCGTCGCGCAGACCGGCGGGTCGCAGCCGCACAGCAACTTCCAGCCGTACCTCTGCGTGGACTTTATCATCTCGCTCTTCGGCATCTTCCCGTCCCCGTCCTGACCCGCGCTCTCATGGCCGATCCTTTCGTCGCGGAAATCCGCATCGTCCCGTTCAACTTCGCCCCGCGCGGCTGGGCGTTCTGCGACGGGCAGATCCTGCCGCTCTCGCAGAACACGGCCCTGTTCTCGCTGCTCGGGACGACCTACGGCGGCAACGGACAGAGCACCTTCGCGCTCCCGAACCTCCAGGGCAGCGCGGCGATGCACCCCGGGCAGGGGCCGGGCCTGAGCCTCCACGACCTCGGCGAGACGGGCGGCTCGCAGACGGTGTCGCTGCTCCAGAGCGAGATCCCGGCGCACGCGCACACGGCCTTCGCCTCGCCCTTCCCGGCCACGACGAACAACGCGGCCGGGCAGTACTGGGGGCGCGTCTCCCGCTTCTACGCCCCGCCGGCGACGGCTGTCCCGATGTCGCCGCAGGCCATCGCGCCCGTCGGCGGGTCGCTGCCGCACCCCAACATGCAGCCGTTCCTCACGCTGAGCTTCATCATCGCCCTGCAGGGCGTGTTTCCGCCGCGCACATGACCCCGCTCCGCATGGACCGCCGCGGCTTCTGCCGCGTCGGGGCGCTCGCCGCCGGCTCGGCACTGCTGCCGGCGTTCCTCGCGCACGCCGCCGTCTTCCCCGAGGGGACGACGATGGCCGACCTCACCTTCCGCCTCCAGCTCGCCACAGCCGACGACTTCGCGCCCGCCGCGCTCGTCGCCGACCGCGCCGGCCTCACGGCCCCGGCCGACACCGTCGGGGGGCTGCGGCCGGGCACGCGCTACCACTGGCGCGTCTCGGCCACCGACGGCGACGTGACGAGCCCGTGGTCCGAGACGTCGAGCTTCCGGACCGGCGGGGCCGTCGGGACGGAGACGCCGGCGGCGGACGCGCCCGTGTTCGCGCTCGGCGCGAGCTACCCCAACCCGGTCCGCGCCACCGTCCGCATCCCGTTCTCGGTCCCCGCGGCCGGGCACGTCACCGTCGAGGTCCTCAACCTGCTCGGGCAGCGCCTCGTGGTCCTGGTCGATGAGGACCGGCCCGCGGGCCGCCACGAGGTCGCGTGGGACGCGGGCCACCTCGCCGCCGGCACGTACATCTACGTCCTCCGCACCGAGACGCAGCACGCGACGCGGCGCATGGCCGTCGTGAAGTAACCCCCTTTCCGCACGTCCATGGCCGAGCCGTTCCTCTCCGAAATCCGCGTCTTCTCGTTCAACTTCGCCCCGCGCGGGTGGGCGCTCTGCAACGGGCAGCTCCTGCCGATCAACCAGAACCAGGCCCTGTTCTCGCTGCTCGGGACGACCTACGGCGGCGACGGGCGGGTCAACTTCGCGCTCCCGAACCTCCAGGGCCGGACGCCGATCCACACCGGCGGCGGATTCACGCTCGGGCAGGTCGGCGGCACGGCCGCCCACACGCTGTCGCAGTCCGAACTGCCGACCCACTCGCACACGCTCAACGCGGACGCGGCCGGGGCCGCGCTCACGCCGCTCGGCAACCGCCTCGGCAACGCCGGCAGCGACGTCTACGTCCCGCCGAGCCTCGTCAGCCCGCTACCCGAGGCCGTCGTGGACGAGACCGAGGTCGCGCTGTCGTGGCACGAGGGCGTCTCCCGCTTCTACGCCGACAGCGGGACGGGCGGCTTCGCGGCCGCCGCGCTCGTGCAGATGAACGCGGCCGCCGTCTCGAGCGTCGGCGGGAGCCAGGCGCACAACAACATGCAGCCGTTCCTGACGCTGAACTTCTGCATCGCGCTCCAGGGCATCTTCCCGAGCCCGACCTGATGGACCTTCCCGAGGGCGTCGCGCTGCGCCCGGCGCAGCCCGCCGACGCGCCGTTCCTGCGGGCGCTCTACGCGAGCACGCGCCGCGGCGAGATGGCCCCGACGGGCTGGCCGCAGGCCCGGATCGACGCCTTCCTCGCCGACCAGTTCGCGCTCCAGAGCGCCCACTTCGCCCGGCATTACGCCGACGCCGCGTTCAGCATCGTCGAGCGCGACGGGGTGCCCGTCGGGCGGCTCATCGTGCTGGAGCGGCCGGCCGAGGTCCGCCTCGTCGACGTCGCGCTCGTGGACGCGGCGCGCGGGGGTGGGCTCGGGACGCGCCTCGTCGAGCGCGTGCTCGCGCAGGCGGCCGGGCGGCGCGTGGTGCTGCACGTCGAGGTGTTCAACCCGGCGTTGCGGCTCTACGCGCGCCTCGGCTTCCGCGCGGCCGAGCAGGTCGGGGCGTACTGGCGCATGGAGGCTGTCGGGGCCGGGACGCCCTGACGCGCCCGCTCCAGGCTGGCTAAAAAGGGTCGTCATCCCCGCGAAGGCGCTGGTAGGGGTAGGTATCGCGCGGACCGCTCTACCCATCGCACTCCTCTCCAATGCCGTCATTCCCGGCCCCGACCGGGTACCGAAGGTCGGCGTAGCCCATCCAGAGTCACACCGAGCGCGATCCGACGTGCGGGATGCGCTCACAGCCGAGGTGACGCCAGACCGGAGTCTTCGACGACCGACTGAGCAGATCCGGTGCGTCGTCTCACGACTCTGCATTCCCGCGTGCGCGGGAATGACGGCTGTTTCTATGGGTGCGAGCGCAGTACCTACTCCTGCCAGCGCGAAGGCGGGGGTCCACAGGCCGTAGCGCGCCGACATGCCCGGTGGAATCCCGCCTTCGCGGGAATGACGGCCTGAAAACGGGCGCTCGCCGCACTCATAGTCAGCCGCTCAGCGGTCGTCGCGGAGCCCGAAGCCGAGGTCGAAGCTGTGGGCCTCGGGCCGCCACCGCGTCGGCGTGTCGCCGGTGAAGCGCCGGAAGTCGCGCACGAAGTGCGACTGGTCCGCGTAGCCGAACCGCTCGCAGACGTCCTTCCACGTCGTGCCGGGCGCGCGCAGCATCAGCCCGTGCGACTGCCGGTAGCGCTCGACCTGCATGAACGCCTTGATCCCGACGCCGGCGTCGTCGCGGAACCGCCGCCGGAGCGTCCGCGGGGCGACGCCGAGCGCCTCGGCGACCGCCGAGACCCGGGCGGTCCCGACGGACTGCCGGACGAGCGCCACGGCCGCCGCCGACCACGGCGGGTGCTCCGGCATGCGGGCGCGCCAGAAGGCGTCCGCGAGCGCGACGCGGGCCGCGAGGCCCGGTGCCTCGGCGACAGCCTCGGCCCACCGCCGCAGGCCGGCCGAGAGGCCGTCGTCCCACGCGTCGCCCGGCGGGCGCTCGCCGACAAGCGCCCGCGCGCCCGCGGGCGTGAACCGGACGTGGAAGCCGCACGCGCCAGCACCGACCTCGGACGTGTGGGCGCGCGACGAGGCCCCGGTGAGCACGACGAGCGGGAGCGGCCGGTCCCCGCCCGCCATGCTCACCAGCCGCACCGGCGCGTTCCAGGTGAGCAGCAGCGTCGGGTCCGACTGCGCGGCGACCCGGACCGTCGCCGCCTGGTGGTTCTCGATCTGGACGTAGCCCCGGACGTACGGGGCGAGCGCCGCGTGCGCGGCCGCCGGCGTGATCGTGGCCATAGCTCTGCTGACCGTCAGATAAGTCTCCGACGATACGGCCAGCAGGCGACGATCGCTGCATTATCTCTTTGTCTTTGCTCGACGTGGATCATGAAAAGCGGGCCTTCGGGGAGCTCTCAGAACGTGGCCCGAAGGCCCCCCCCGGCGCGGAAGCCGGACAGCGCCGACGCCCCGACGGCCTCGATGACGCCGAACGAGTACGTAAACACGCCTGAGAGCGCGACGCCGGGCATGACCTCGACCGTCGGCGCGGCCCCGACGTCGACGAGCAGCTGCTGCTCGCCGAGGACGTTGAGCAGGTCCAGCGTCGTCCCGGAGCGCTGGATGACGCCGAAGTAGCGCGCGCCGGCCGTCAGCTCGACGCCCGAGCGGCCGCTGAACACGCCGACGCCGGCGTTCAGCATCGCGTGCTCGGGCCGCTGGTAGCCGACGACCCGGCTCCCGACGGCCCCGTCGAACACGTGGCGGACGTGCGCCACGAGCCGGCCGCGGACGGGCCCGCCGCCCATCGCCCACCGGAGCGTCCCCGAGAGGCGGTTGCCGGGGCTGAACGTCCGCCCCTCGAAGGCGTCGTCGCCGTAGGTCACGAGCGCGGCGTCGAGGGCGACGGTCGAGGCGCGGCCGGTCTGGGCCGTGACGCCGGCCGTGAAGGCGGTCTCGTCGGCGGGGGAGTACTCGGACGGCGCGGCCGTCGAGGCCGAGTCCGGCACGAACGGCGTGAAGGCCGAGCGGGCGTAGTACGCCACGCCTGCGCCGAGGGCGACGCCGCGGCCGCCGGAGAGGACGACGGTGAGGGCCGGCGCGAGCGTCGCGCCCTGCCCGAGCGTCGGCGTGTCGAAGGCGTAGTCGTCGAACGTCAGCGCGGTCGCGGTCGCGAACTCCGGCCCGGTGAGGGCCGAGCCG
>JAYWIE010000685.1:0-1780 GCA_043789155.1 Rubricoccaceae bacterium
CTCCTCGGCGGCGGCACCAGCATCGAGGGCACGGACGAATAGCGGGGAGCGGGGAGCGGGGAGCGGGGAGCGGGGAGCAATTTGGCACCCACCCCCATACTTGTCATCCCGCCGGGTAAACCCGGACCTGACTTGATCCGGGATCTGCCTTTCTCCTCTTCTCCACGTTGCACGATACAAAAGACAGATCCCGGATCACGTCCGGGATGACATATTTTTGTTGTAGTGGCAGTCGAATGGGGAAACATTTCAGCCGTGCGCTTTCAAACCCCATCCCCCATCCCCCATCCCCCATCCCCCATCCCCCATCCCCCATCCCCCTCAACCCTCGATCTCCGTCACCAGCGCGATCTCCCGCAGGACGCCCTGGACGCGCATGCACTCGAAGAAGTCGCCGGTGAAGACGCAGTCCTTGCCCTCCGTGTGGACGGTCCAGGCATGGCGCGCGCCGTCCTCGGCCGAGCAGCCGACGGCCTTCATGAGCTGCACGATGACGTCGTCGAACGTGTGGACGTCGTCGTCGTAGAGGACGACGCGCCACGGCGTCTCGACGCGGTCCTCGACCGCGACCTCCTCGTCGAGCGTGGGCAGGCCCGGGAGGGCGTCGGCCCCGGGGTCGAAGGGCAGCCGTCGGGCGTGGGCGACCATCGGCTCAGGCGGCGTGCGCCGGCGCGCCCGGCGCGGGGACGACGGCGAGGATCTGGTAGTCCTCGGTGACCGGATTGGCGAGGAGCGCGCGGCAGGCCTGCTCGGCCATCGCCTGCGCGGCCGACGCGTCGTCGGTGTCGAGCGTGAGCTCGACGAAGCGGCCCGTCCGGACGCCGGCGACCGCGGGCAGGCCGAGCGCGTGCAGCGCGCGCCGGATGGCCTGGCCCTGCGGGTCGAGGATCGACGGGCGCAGCGTGATACGGACGTGGGCGTGGTACATCGGGCGTCAGGCGTCGGGGCGGGGCGGGATCTGGAGCAGCGGCTCGTCCAAATCTACCGACGCCGGGACGTCCGCCGGGTCCGTCGTGGCCGCCTCGAAGGCCCACTGCAGCGCGCGGCCGACGCCGATGGCGAGGTAGACGACGGCGACGAAGAGCAGGCCGCGCTCCTGGAACACGCCCGCGAGCACGAGCGCCACGAGGAAGCCGACGTAGCGCCAGCGGTACGTCCGCAGGTTCTCCCGCGACGGCTGCGGCAGCGCCGGGAACGAGACCGGCGACACCATGAGCGTCGACAGCACCACGACGAGGATGATCAGGGCCGAGATCTGCGGCCGCGCGAGCACCGACGCGCCGAGCCCGCTCTGCGGGCCGAAGGTGAGGATGAACACGACGACCGTCCCGGCCTGCGCCGGTATGGGGAGGCCTCGGAACTCGGCGCTCTTCTTCTCCGGCGACGCCTGCGTGTTGAAGTAGGCCAGCCGCAGCGCGCCGAACAGCGCCGGCAGGCTCGCGAGGAGCGCGCCCCACAGCGGCCCGAGCTGGTGCAGGCCGAACTCGTAGAGCAGGAAGCTCGGCGCGACGCCGAACGAGACGACGTCCGAGAGCGAGTCCAGCTCGAGCCCGAACTCGGACTGGACGCCGGCGAGGCGCGCCAGCATGCCGTCGAGCAGGTCGAAGAAGCCCGCGAGCACGACGAGCCACGCCGCGGCCTCGAGGCGTCCGTCGGCAGTGTAGATGAGCGAGAAGAACCCGGCGAGCAGGTTCATCAGGGTGAAGAAGTTGGGCACGGCCGCGCGCGCGCGCTGCGAGCGGACGGTCCGGCGCTGGCCGGCGTCCACGGGCGACCGGCG
>JAYWIE010000686.1:0-6188 GCA_043789155.1 Rubricoccaceae bacterium
GCCACCGGACGTCGGCGTCGGGGTACGCCGCGAGCGCCCGGCTGAGGTACGCCTCGCCGATGGAGCACCACGGGCAGGCGATGTCGGAGCAGACGTCGATGGTCATTTGGGGGGGCGGAAAGACGGGAGGGCCGTTTGTCCGGGATTTCGCTCTCACCCGCCGGTCACCATCGGCGCTTCGCCTGCATACTCCTGCGACGCGGCGAGGCGCAGCATGACGGCCGCGACATCGGCGCGGGAGACCGAGTGGCCGAGGCCCATCGCGAAGTAGCCCGTCCGGGCGCGGCCCGTGAGCGGGCCCTCGGTGAGGCGCGGGGCGCGGACGGCCGTCCACGCGAGGCCCGAGGCGCGGAAGGCGTCGACGTGCGCCACGGAGTCCGCGAGCAGCGTCGCCGCGACGACCCGCATCACGCCGCGGACGACCGCGGGGCCGAGGCCGCCGGGGTCGCGCGGGTCTGCGACGCCCGCGCCTGTCTCGGTCACGACGCGCCGGACGCCGGCGTCGCGCATCGCGGCGACGATCGTCTGCGCCGCGCGCGCCATGAGGTCGTCCGGCGAGCCGGCGGTGTGGCCGAGCGTGACGAGGACGGCGTCGGCCCCGCGGACGGTGCGGGCGACGTCGGCCGGCGCGAGCACGTCGCCCGTGACGACGGTGAGGCGGGCGTCCGTGAGCGGGAGGCGCTTCGGGTCGCGGACGAGCGCGGCGACGGTGTGGCCGGCCGCGAGGGCCTGCGCGGCGAGCGGCCGGCCGGTGCGGCCGGAGGCCCCGATGAGGGCGAGGTGCATCGTGTTACGGGTATGTGCCGCAGAGCGGGGCGGAGAACGCGGCGGAGTCCGGCGCGTACCCTGCTGCTCCCGTGCGCGGTTTCCGGCGCGGTTACGCCCCGGTAACGGCTTTCCACCGATGACGCCTCAGGCCTCCCCCCGCCGCGACGCCGCTCCGTGTCCGGCCCATGCCGCCCTCGGGCAGCTCGGCAGCGCATGGGCTGTGCCCGTCGTCGGGCGGCTCGCGCGCGGCGCGGCGCGCTTCGGCCAGCTCCGCGCGGCGCTCGAGCGCCCCGACGGGACGGCCGTGAGCGCGAAAGTGCTCGCGGCCGAGTTGAAGCGCCTCGCCGACGCCGGCGTCGTCGAGCGCGTCCCGCGCGGAACCGCCGTCTCGTACCGCCTCTCGGAGAAGGGTCGCGCGCTCGTGCCGCTGCTCGACGCCCTCGCCGGCTGGGCCGACCCCACTCTCTGACCGCGCGGCCACCGCGCGCCCCGATGTTCCTCCACGACCTCTCGCCCGAGCAGCGCCGCGCGTTCCTCGTCCTCGCCCGCCAGGTCATCGACGCCGACCGCCGCCTCGCCATCCAGGAGGTCGAGCGGCTGGACCGGCTCTACGTCGAGGCCGGCGTCCCGGCCGAGATGGCCGACGCGCCCGGCGGCGTCGGCGACCTCAACCTGCTCTTCCCCTCGGACCGCGCGCGCGTCGTCGTGATCCTCGAGCTGCTGCTCGTCGCGTACTCGGACGGCAAGCTCGACCCGCGCGAGACGCAGACCATCCGCGACGTCGCCGCTCGCTTGGGCATCGACGCGGCGACGTGGGAGGACGCGACCGACTGGGCGCAGCGCTACCAGGCGCTCCTCGCCGAGGCGGACGTGCTCGGCAAGGGCAAGGACGTCTTCGAGGACGACTGAGCGGAAGAGGAGGGAGGAGGGAAGAGGAAGGAGGCTGGTCGTCGCTGAGCGCATCAGTTCAGTCCGTATTTCCTCCTTCCTCCTTCCTCTTTCCCGCATTCGTCGCGCCACCCCCGGTAGCTTGGGCCGAAACAGCCGCACCCCTCCGTGAGCGATCAGAAAGTCATCTTCTCGATGGTCGGCGTGGGCAAGACCCTGCCGACGGGCAAGAAAATCCTCGACAACATCTACCTCTCGTTCTACTACGGGGCCAAGATCGGCGTGCTCGGCCTCAACGGGTCCGGCAAGTCCACGCTGCTCAAGATCATCGGCGGGATCGACACCAACCACGACGGCACGATCCAGGCGCAGCCGGGCCTCACGATCGGGATGCTCGAGCAGGAGCCGGACCTCGGCGACCCGGCGCGCACCGTCCGCGAGGTCGTCGAGGAGGGCATGCAGAGCACCGTCGACCTGCTCAAGGCCTACGAGGCCGTCAACGAGAAGTACGCGGACCCCGACGCCGACTTCGACGCCATCATGGCCGAGCAGGCGAAGCTCCAGGAGGAGATCGACCGCCTCGACGCGTGGGACCTCGACGCGCGCCTCCAGCAGGCGATGGACGCGCTCCGCTGCCCGCCCGCCGACAGTCCCGTCGGCCCGCTTTCGGGCGGTGAGAAGCGGCGCGTCGCGCTCGTCCGCCTGCTGCTCTCCAACCCGGATGTCCTGCTCCTCGACGAGCCGACGAACCACCTCGACGCCGAGTCCGTGGAGTGGCTCGAGCACTACCTCGCGGGCTTCCCCGGCACGGTCATCGCCGTCACCCACGACCGCTACTTCCTCGACAACGTCGCCGGCTGGATCCTCGAGCTCGACCGCGGCAAGGGCATCCCGTTCGAGGGCAACTACACGCGCTGGCTCGAGCAGAAGGAGGCCCGCCTGCGGACCGAGGAGAAGCAGGCCTCCAGCCGCCAGAAGACGCTCGCACAGGAGCTCGAGTGGGTCCGGGCCAACGCCAAGGGCCGCCGCACCAAGTCCAAGGCGCGCCTCGCGGCCTACGACGAGCTCCAGGCCGGCGCGAGCGAGGCGCGCATCGCCGAGCTCGAGATCTACATCCCGCCCGGCCCGCGCCTGGGCAACGTCGTGGTCGAGGCCGAGCACGTCGCGAAGGGCTACGACGGCAAGATGCTCGTCACCGACATGACGTTCTCGCTCCCGCCGGGCGGCATCGTCGGCGTGATCGGGCCCAACGGCGCGGGCAAGACGACGCTCTTCCGCATGATCACCGGTGCCGAGACGCCCGACGGCGGCGACGTCCGCGTCGGCGAGACGGTGCAGGTCGGCTACGTCGATCAGAACCGGCCCCTCGACCCCGACAAGACGGTCTGGCAGACGATCTCGGGCGGCGCGGACTTTATCAAGCTCGGCACGAGGGAGATCAACTCGCGGGCCTACGCCGGCCGGTTCAACTTCAACGGGACCGACCAGCAGAAGCGCGTCGGCGACCTCTCGGGCGGCGAGCGCGGCCGGCTGCACCTCGCGAACACGCTCCGCGAGGGGGCCAATCTGCTCCTGCTCGACGAGCCGACCAACGACCTCGACGTCAACACGCTGCGCGCGCTCGAGGAGGCGCTGCTGTCGTTCGGCGGCTGCGCCGTCGTCATCAGCCACGACCGCTGGTTCCTGGACCGCGTGGCCACGCACACGCTGGCCTTCGAGGGCGACGGGCACGTCCGCTTCTTCCCCGGCGGCTACTCGGACTACGAGGAGGACCGCCGCGCGCGCCTCGGCGACGCCGCCGACATCCCCAGCGCCCCGCACCGCAAGCTCACGCGGGCCTGACGCGGGCGGGCGTAACCTGGGCGCACACCTGCCGCCCGCGCCATGTCTCCCACCGACACGCAGTTCGTCACGGACGACGCCGGCCACCGCGTCGGCGTCCTGCTCGGCATCGACCGCTACCGCGCCCTCGTGGACGCGGCCGAGGCGCTCGACGACATCCGCGCGTTCGACGACGCGACGGCGAGCGGCGACGAGGCGCTTCCATTCGAGCAGGCGGTCCGCGAGATCGAGGACGGCCGGCTGTGACCTACACGGTCACGATTCTGCGCCGCGCCGCGAAGGCGCTCGCGAAGCTCCCGCCGCGCGACTTCGAGCGCGTCCGGGATGCCATCCGGGTGCTCGGCGACGTGCCGCGTCCGGCGGGGAGCAAAAAGCTCGTCGGGCGAGACGGCTGGCGCGTCCGGATCGGCGCGTACCGGGTGATCTACGAGATCCGGGACGGCGACCTGGTCGTGCTCGTGCTCGACGTGGGCGACCGGAAGGACGTCTACCGGTCGTGACCGCCTCCAGGCTACGTGGCCACGCACACGCTGGCCTTCGAGGGCGACGGGCACGTCCGCTTCTTCCCCGGCGGCTACTCGGACTACGAGGAGGACCGCCGCGCGCGCCTCAGCGACGCCGCCGACATCCCCGCGCCCCGCACCGCAAGCTCACGCGGGCCTGACGCGGGCGGTTTCGGGACGGGTCTCGGCCGTCAGCGCACGTCGGGCCGGTCGGGGCCAGATTCGAGCGCGCTGAGCGACTCCTCCAACTCGTCATCCGGGCGGAGGCGGTGCAGCGCGGCCGCGCCGAGCATCCCCTGGACGAAGACCACGACGAAGAAGCCCGACACGACCAGCCCGCTCGCGCTGCCGGCCGTGATGCGCGTCACGATCTGTTCGGCGACGTAGAGCACGAGCAGGGCCGCCGCCGCGAAGCGGTTGCCACGCCACGTGCCGTAGCTCAGCGCGAGGATGAGGGCGACGTCCAGGAACGACCACCCGTCGACGAGGGCGCTGAAGGCACCTCCCGGCGCGAAGACGGTGTAGAGCGCGATGGCCGCCGTGAGGGTGGCTGAGAGCGCGCCGGCATACCCGGCGCGGCGCGTCACGGCCCGAGCATCCTCGACGTCTTCGAAGTGGAACCAGAAAAACGGGACCCGGTCGGCCATGCGTCTGCGTGCGGTGAGGCGTGCAGGTTACACCGAGACGAGCGCAGGCGCGCGGCGGGCCGGGCGCAGAGGAGGGCGCGGTGTGACGCGGCCCATACCTGCGAGCGGCTACCGTCGCTCCTGACGGTGTTCGCGAAGGAACAGGCCAGCCTTTTCGTCCAGCGGGTGCCGGGTGGCCGCGCCAGTGTTACCATCCGTCGCACCCCCGAAGTCGTCCGGACCGACGCCGGTGGCGTGTGGTGGGCCGTCCCGCCGCCCTCATCACCGCGCCTCTACTCACCCCCCCCGATATGCGGTTTTTGATCCTTCTCTTCGCGACCGCGCTCGCGGCGCAGGCCCAGCCGACGGGCACGCTGCGCGTCCAGAGCGACCCGCCCGGCGGCGGCATCGTCATCGACGGCGTGGTCCAGATCCGGGGCACGATCCCCGTCGTGACGCCGGCCGACATCCCGGTCGCCGCGGGCGAGCACCGCGTGCGCGTCGGGCTCGGCGGCTACACCGCGTTCGAGGAGACGGTCGCGGTCGGGGCCGGCGAGACGGCGACCGTCGTGGCGCGCCTCGGGCAGCGGTCCGGCCGGCTCGCGCTCGACCTGCCTCCGGGCGTGACGGCGACCGTCAACGGCGAGCCCTACACCGGGGCCAGCACCTACCCGGCCGGCCTCGCCGTCGTCGTGGTGACCGCACCCGACCGGCTGCCCATGCGGCGCAATGTGGCCGTCGGGCCCGCGACCGAGACGACGGTCGCGTACGACCCGCAGCGCTTCCGGCTCGCGCGCGCCGGCCTCGCCCTGTTCGGGCCGGGCGTCGCCCAGGCGATCGACGGGCGCCGGGCGCGGGGCATCTTCTTCGGCGGGGCGACGCTCGCGGGCCTCGTCACGGCGACCGCGATGACGATCCGCGCGTCGACGGCCGACACCGAGAACCGCGGCGCGCAGTTCCGCTACGACGAGGCGACCACCGAGGCCGAGGCCGTCGCCGCGCGCGAGGAGATCGAGGCGCAGGTCGGTATCGTCCGCTCGTCGCGCCAGATCCGCGGTGGTGCGCTCGTCGCCGGAGGCCTCGTCTACGCCGTCTCGCTCGTGGACGCCTTCGCGAGGCACGTCAGCAGGCCCGGCCTCAGTGTCTCGCAGCGGCCCGCCGCGCCCTTCAGCCTCCATCTCACCGGCACCGGGGCCGGCCTCGCCCTCCGCTTCTGATGCGCCTCGCCCCGTTCGCGCTCGCCTGCGCCCTCGCCTGTACCGCGCTCGCGGGCTGCGACCTCCCGACCGACCCCGTCCCGACGAACCCCTACGATCCGCTCTTCGACGGCCCGCGCATCCCGACGAGCCCCGACAGTCTCCGCCTCGCAGCCTCGACGACGACCTCGATCACGCTCGCATGGACCGACCGGAGCTCGTTCGAGACGGCCATGGTCGTCCAGCGCTCGACGGGCGCGCAGACGGCCAGCTTCACCACGGTCGCGACGCTGCCGCCCGACGCGACGTCCTACACCGACGCCGGCCTCACCGACACGCGCGAGCGGCGGTACCGCGTCGTGGCA
>JAYWIE010000687.1:0-6180 GCA_043789155.1 Rubricoccaceae bacterium
GTCGCCGGCGAGCGCGTGCGGGTGGTAGAAGCCGTCGCGCCCGTCCGTCGTCTCCGGGGCCTCGCCGGCGGGCAGGCTGGCCACGACGTGCGCGGCCGCGCGGAGCGCGTTGACGAGGATGCCCTTCGCGTAGCCGGGGTGGACGCCGACGCCGGTGACCGTCACGACGGCCTCGGCGGCGTTGAACGTCTCGGCGTTGAGGCGGTCCGTGCCCGAGCCGTCGAGCGTGTAGCCGACGTCGGCCGCGAGGCGGGCGAGGTCGACCGGGTCCGCGCCGCGGCCGATCTCCTCGTCGGGCGTGAACAGCAGGCGCAGCGTCGGGCGCGGGGCGTCGCTGCCGGGCGCGAGCAGGTCTTCGGCGAGCTGCATGATGACCGCGACGCCGGCCTTGTCGTCGGAGCCGAGCAGCGTCGTGCCGTCGCTCGTGAGCAGGTCGTGGCCGACGTGCGCCGCGAGGTCGGCGTCGGTCGCGGGGTCGAAGGTCTGCGCCGGGTCGCCGGGGAGCGCGAACGGCCGGCCGTCCCACGCCGGGTGCACGAGCGGCCGCACGTTCTGGCCCGGAGCATCAGGGCTCGTGTCGACGTGCGCGCACAGCGCGACGACGGGCGCGCCCGCGGCCGTCCCGGGGACCGTCGCGTAGACGACGCCGGCGGCGTCCATCGCGGCGTCCCGGGCACCCATCGCGTGCAGCTCCTCGACGAGCAGCCGGCACAGGTCGAGCTGCCGCGCCGTCGAGGGCACAGCGTCCGAGGCCGGGTCCGACGCCGTGTCGATGCGGGCGTAGCGGGCGAAGCGCCGGGCGACGGGCGGCAGGTCGAGCGCGTCGGCGTCGGTGCCGGAGGTCGGGAGCATGGCGGGGCGGGGCAGAGGGCAACCGGAGTCTACCGCTCGCTACTTTGCGGCCCCCCGCGCCCCGGGCGCTACCGCCCGACGATGCCTGAGTCCGCCCGCCCTGCTCCCGCGCCTGTGGCCGCTCCGCCGCGCGAGCCCGCCCTCCGGTCGGCGATCCTCGACCGCGCCCGCACGCTGCTCGTCGCCGAGGGCTACGACCGGCTCTCGATGCGCAAGATCGCCGCCGGCGTCGGCGTCTCGGCGACGAGCATCTACCTGCACTTCGCGAGCAAAGACGCGCTGACGCACGCGCTCATCGACGAGGGCATGGCGCGCCTCCACGACGCGCTGACGGCGGCGGTGACGCCGGACCCCGTCGAGGCGCTCGGCGCGCTCGGCCGCGCGTACGTCCGCTTCGGGCTCGACAACCCGGAGGTCTACCAGATCCTGTTCCAGCTGCACCCCGAGCGCATGGCGCGCTACCCGGCCGAGCAGTATCGCCGCGCGCGGCGCAACATCGAGGTCTTCGCCGACGCGCTCGCCGCGGGCGCGGCCGCGGGAACGCTCCGCGCCGAGCCGTCGGCGGACGTCGCAGCGAGCGCGCTCTGGACGGCCCTGCACGGGCTCGTCTCGCTCACGCTCGCCGAGCGCATCGACGCCCGCCTCGCCGGCGACGCCTTCGTCGAGGCCGCCGTCCGGCAGGCGCTGGAAGGCCTGAAGGTGTGATGGCGGGCCTCCGTGTTAGTCCCGTCAGTAAGATGTAACAACAAAATTATGTCATCCGGGATCTGCCTTTTGCATTCTACTGCGCGAAGAAAGGCAAAAGAGCAGATCCCGGATCAGGTCCGGGATGACACGTAGGGAGGTAGGTGCAAATTCCGTCGTGCCGTCGTGCCGTCGTGCCGTCGTGCCGTCGATCTGCGGCCCTGCTGCGGCGACGACTGCCGCGATGCGGCGGGAACGCTTCCGACGGCCGGGCATGCAACACGGACCCCGCAGACGAGGCCGTCCGGTCCCGTTAACAGTGTTAACATCCCGAACCCATGGAAGCCACGGTCGCCCTCTCCACCGGACCCGGTGAACCCCAAGACGCCCGGCCGCAGGACGAGGCCCTCGCCCGCCTCGCGGCCCGCGGCGTCGACCTCGGCGCGCTCGCGGCCCTCGCCGAGCGGACCGACCTCAACGTCCTCTCGTCGCACTTCGGCGGGCTCGACGACGCCGCGCTCGCCCGGGCCGCGAAGGGCGCGGCACCGAAAAAGAAGACCGCGACGCCCGAGGTCAACGGCGACTTCTACGACATCGAGAGCCTGCTCGAGCCCGACGAGGTGGACGCGATGCGCAAGGTCCGCCGCTTCATGGAGACACAGGTCGAGCCCGTCATCAACGACTTCTGGCTGCGCGACAAGACGCCCGTCGACATCCTGACGAAGGGCTTCCGCGAGCTCGACCTGCTGACGCTCATCTACGGCGAGGACCTGAGCGACCGCGAGCCGAACGGCTCCGTCCTCGAAGGGCTCATCACGATGGAGCTCGCCCGCGTCGACGTCTCGACGGCGACGTTCTTCGGCGTCCAGTCCGGCCTCGCGATGCAGTCGCTGCTCGTGTGCGGGTCCGAGGCGCAGAAGGCCGAGTGGCTGCCCGGCATGCGCGCGATGGAGACCATCGGGGCCTTCGGCCTCACGGAGCCGCACACCGGCTCGGCCGTCTCGGGCGGCATGGGCACGACGGCTCGCCGCGAGGGCGACACGTGGGTCCTCAACGGGCAGAAAAAGTGGATCGGCAACTCGCCCTTCGCCGACATGGTTGTGATCTGGGCGCGCGACGAGGCCGACAACGCCGTCAAGGGCTTCCTCGTGCGAGCCAAGGAGAACCCCGGCTTCGCGGTCGAGACGCTGCGCGGCAAGGTCGCGCTGCGGGCGGTCGAGAACGGCGAGATCACGCTCACCGACTGCCGCGTGCCCGAGACGGACCGCCTCCAGAAGGGCAACTCGTTCGCGGACGTCGCCGAGGTGCTCAAGCTCACCCGCGCCGGCGTCGCGTGGCAGGCCGTCGGCTGCGCGATGGGGGCCTACGAGAAGTCGCTGGCGTATGCCACGACGCGCCTCCAGTTCGGCCGGCCCATCGCCTCGTTCCAGCTTATCCAGGACAAGCTCGTCCACATGCTCGGCAACGTCACCGCGATGCAGACGATGTGCCTGCGCCTGAGCCAGCTCCAGGACGCCGGCCGGATGACCGACGCCCAGGCCAGCCTCGCCAAGGTCTACACCGCCGCGCGCTGCCGCGACACCGTCGCGCTCGCCCGCGACCTCCACGGCGGCAACGGGATCCTGCTCGAGAACCACGTCGCCCGCTACTTCTGCGACACCGAGGCGATCTACTCCTACGAGGGGACCAACGAGATCAACTCGCTCATCGTCGGCCGCGCCGTCACCGGCATCGGAGCCTTCGTCTAGGGTGGCAAGTGCCGAGGTGGCAGGTGACATGTGGTCGCCTGCCGCCACGCGCCGACCGCGCCCACCTGTCACCTGTCCACCTGACACCTGAAACCCAATGGAAACGACCCTCGACACCGCCGCTCCGGCCACCGACAGCCCCGCGTGGAAGGAGACGCCCTTCCGGACGGCCGCCGTGCTCGGCGCGGGCGTGATGGGCTCGCAGATCGCCGCCCACCTCGCCAACGCCGGCCTCACGGTGACGCTGCTCGACGTCACGCCCACGGCCATCGGCCGCGACGGCGCTCCGAACAGCATCGTCGAGGGGGCCTTCACGGCCGCGGCGAAGCTCAAGCCGGACCCGTTCATGACGGCCGACGCGCACAAGCGGGTGACGCTCGGCAACTTCGACGACGACTTCGACTCGGTCAAGGACGCCGACTGGATCATCGAGGTCGTCGTCGAGCGGCTCGACGTCAAGCAGGCCATCATGGAGCGGATCGAGGCCGCCGCCCGGCCCGACGCCGTGATCTCGTCCAACACGTCGGGCCTGCCCATCTCGGACATCGTCGCGGGCCGCAGCGATTCGTTTAAGAGCCGCTTTCTGGGGACTCACTTTTTCAACCCCCCGCGCTACCTCAAGCTTTTCGAGGTCATCCCGACGGCCGACACCGACCCGGACGTGCTGCAGCGCGTGTCGGCCTTCGCGCGCGTCCACCTCGGCAAGGGCGTCGTGGTCGCCAAGGACACGCCCAACTTCATCGGCAACCGCATCGGCGTCTACGGCATGATGTCGGTCTTCGACGAGGTCAGCTCGGGCCGCTTCTCGATCGAGGAGGTCGACGCGCTCACGGGCACGCTCATCGGCCACGCCAAGTCCGCCACGTTCCGCACGGCCGACGTCGTCGGGCTGGACACGCTGCGGCACGTCGCGCAGAACCTCTACGACAACGTGCCGGACGACGAGTCGCGCGAGGTCTTCCAGGTGCCGAGCGTCCTGAACAAGCTGGTCGAGGCGGGGCAGACGGGGCAGAAGGCCGGCGGCGGCTTTTTCAAGAAGGTCGGCAAGGACATCCTCTCGGTCGACCCCGAGACGATGGAGTACACGCCCGCCCGCGCCAGCGACATCGACCCGAAGGCGTTCCGCGGCGCGCTGCCCGAGCGCCTCGCCGCGCTGTGGGCCGACGGCGGCCGCGCGGGCGACTTTTTCCGCCGCACGACGCTGAGCCTGCTGGGCTACGCCGCCCGCCGGGTCCCGGAGATCGCGGACAGCCCGGCCGACGTCGACCGCGCCATCCGCTGGGGCTTCGGCTGGGAGATGGGCCCGTTCCAGATGTGGGACGCCCTCGGCATCGACCGCGTCCGACAGGCCCTCAAGGAGGCTGACATCAGCGTGCCGGACTGGGTCCAGAGCATCCCCGAGACGGGCTTCTACCAGGACAGCGGCGCGCCGCAGATCTGGACGCCTGGCGAGAGCGCCTACCGCGCCGACCCGAAGCCGTCGGACGAGTGGGGCCTGACGTACCTCAAGGCAGACGACAAGAAGACGCTCTGGCAGAACGACGAGGCCGCCCTGCTCGACGCCGGCGACGGGGTCGCCGTGTTCGAGTTCCGCTCGAAGGCCAACAGCCTCGGGCAGGCCGTGATCTCGGGCCTCGTCGAGGCCATCGAGAAGGTCGAGGGTGACCGCGACCTGCGCGGGATGATCGTCGGCAACGAGGGGGCCAACTTCTCGGTCGGCGCGAACCTCGGCGAGGTCGTGATGGGCATGGCGATGGGCGGCGCGGCGAGCATCGAGCCGTTCATCAAGGGCTTCCAGGACGCCGTGCTGAAGGTCCGCTACGCGACGAAGCCGGTCGTTGTGGCCGCCCACCAGATGGTGCTCGGCGGCGGCTGCGAGATCACGATGGCGTGCCCGCACCCGGTCGCCTCGGCCGAGACCTACATCGGGCTCGTCGAGCTGGGCGTGGGCCTTATCCCGGCGGGCTGCGGGACGACGTTCATGACGGCCAAGGCCGCGGAGAAGGCCGCGAGCACCGAGTTCCCGAGCGAGATCCAGCCGTTCCTGCGGCAGCACTTCGAGCAGATCGCGATGGCCAAGGTGGCGACGTCCGCGCGGCAGGCGCAGCAGATGAACTTCCTCGGGCCCGACGCCATCGTCGTGATGAACGCCGAGCGCCGCTTCTCGGTCGCCAAAGCCGAGGTGATTCGCCTGTCGGATCAGGGCTACCTCCCGCCGCCGGTCCGCACCGCGATCCCCGTGCTCGGCGCGGCCGGCCGCGCGCAGTTCGAGATCGCGCTGTACCAGTTCGAGGCCGGCGGCTACGTCTCGGCCTACGACCACTACCTCGGCTCGCGCCTCGCGTACGTCATGACCGGCGGCGCGCTCACGGCCCCGGCCGAGGTCCACGAGGACTACCTGCTCGAGCTCGAGCGCGAGGTCTTCCTGTCGCTGCTCGGCGAGGAGAAGACGCAGGCCCGCATCCAGAGCATCCTCACGACGAACAAGCCGCTCCGCAACTAAGTGGCAGGTGACAGGTGAGCACGTGACAGGTGATTGACTTGATCGTGCCCACCCGACTCCACTAGCGCTCTCACAGAACCGATGATCGCAGGCTGCCAGCCATGCACGTGGGCATTCCCATCTGTCACCTGTCACCTGCACACCTGACACCCAAATGCAGTTAACAGAAGCCTACATCGTCTCGTCCGTCCGCACGCCGGTCGGGAAGGCGAAGAAAGGGGCCCTGCGCGACGTCCGCCCCGAGTACCTCGGGACCGTCGCCGTGAACGGGGCGCTCGCCCGCGTGCCGGGCCTGACGGCCGCGGCCGTCGACGACCTCGTGCTCGGCTGCGCCTTCCCCGAGGGCCCGCAGGGCATGAACATGGCCCGCGCGATCGCGCAGAAGGCCGGCAT
>JAYWIE010000688.1:0-1776 GCA_043789155.1 Rubricoccaceae bacterium
TACGCCGCACGACGGCCGCGATGGGCGCGGCCCCGAGCGACCTCATCCGGACGACGCGGCTCGACCGGGCAGCGCGCCTGCTCGCGGCGCGGGCCGGGACGGTGAGCGAGGTCGCGTACGCGGTCGGCTTCAGGAGCGTCGCGCACTTCTCGAACGCCTTCCTGGCCCACACCGGCGCGCGGCCGTCCGCGGTTGCTGCGGCGCGTGCGTAGACGCCGGGCATCTCGGGCAGGTGCGGCCTGTGTGCACGCGCCTGGGCCTGTTGCGCGCGTGCCGCATGGACGTGCGTCTGTGACGCATGCGTCACAGGGACAACGGGTTGGATCCACGATGCAACGGCCGCGGAGACGCGCAGGCCGAGGTTGCGAGCGGTGCCACCCGGCCCGCCGCATGTGGCGGCGGTGACGGGACAGGGGCAGGCATGCTGTGGTGGGCGTGCCGCGCCCCGGCACCCTCGCCCGCCCTCCCATGCTCGCAGACGCCCGCCCAACCGTCCTCGTCGTCGACGACGCCGCCGACATGCGGGCCTACATCCGCGGGTGCCTCGGCACGGGGTTCAGCGTCGCCGAGGCTGCCAGCGGCGACGAGGCGCTTCGCCTCGCCCGCGCCGACGTCCCCGCCCTCGTCGTCACGGACCTGCGCATGCCGGGCCTCGACGGGCTCGCGCTCTGCGCCGCGCTCCACGCGGACCCCGCGACGGCCACCGTGCCGGTCCTGCTCGTCTCCGGCGAACCGCCCGCCCCCTCGGCCTGCATCGACGGCTTCCTCGCGAAGCCCTTCAACGCGACCGGCCTGCGGGCCGCCGTCGCGGTGCTGGTACCGCCCTAGCCCGCCGCAGCCGCCGCTCCCGACCCCGTCCCCTCCTTCCAGAACTTCCATGACCCGCACCGCCCTCCCGGCCGCGCTCCTGCTCGGCCTCGCCCTCGCCGCCTGCGACACCGCGCAGGCTCCCGCCGCCACCGGCGCTGCCGCCCCGGCCCAGGTCGGGACCGCCGAGCCCGACGCCAGCGCCGACGCCCCGGCGACCTACACGCTCCGCGCCCACGCCGACCCGGCCCTCGTCCTCCAGCCCGGCACCGGCCCCGTCGGCTGGTACTGCTACGGCGAGCCCTGCTGGTTCGCCGTGGACTTCACGGTCCCCGCTGGCGCGTTCTGGACGATCACCGAGGTCGCCATCGAGGCCCGCAAGACAGCACCGTTCTACCGCTTCGACGGCTTCTCCTTCCGGATCCACGCCGACGCCAACGGCGCGCCCGCCGCGACGCCGCTCTTCAGCCGCGCCAACTCCGCGTTCACGGAAGGCCCGACCAGCCTGCCGGCCTACTCGACGTTCGGGTTCGACGTGGCCGGACCCGCAGCGCCCGTTCTCGGGGCCGGGACGTACTGGCTCTCGTTCGACATGGTGAACGAGGCGGACAGCTTCCTGCAGGCGTTCCTCTGGCGGCGGCACCTGCCCGCGGCCGGCAGAACCGCCCTCGTCGGGGACCAGAACGGGGCATGGGTCGCGCTCGGCGGCGACCAGGACCTCGCGTTCGACCTGTTCGGCTACGCGCTCTCGGTCGACGTCAAGCCCGGCAGCGCCGACAACCCGGTCAACCCCGGCGCGCGCGGCCGGCTGCCCGTCGCCGTCCTCACGACCGACGCCTTCAGCGCGGCCACGCTCGACCCGGCGACGCTCACGCTCGGCGACGGCGTCGGGGCCGAGACGCCCGTCGCCCGGCACCGCAACGGCACGCCGATGACCGCCCTCGAAGACGTGGACGGCGACGGCGACCT
>JAYWIE010000689.1:0-1774 GCA_043789155.1 Rubricoccaceae bacterium
CCCGCGCTCGGCAACCTCGGCGTCGTGCGGCAACGGCAGGGCCGCACGGCGGACGCGCGCCGCCTCTTCGAGCGCGTCCTCGCGCTCGAGCCCGGCAGCCCGCAGGCGTCCGCCGCCCTCGCCGCGTTGTGAGGAAGGGAGGAGGGAGGAGGAAGGAGGGAAGAGGAAAAGGCTTCTACACTGTGTCACCGGCTAGACGTCCCGTCATGAGATCGACCCCTCCTTCCTCCTTCCTCCTCCCTGCATTTGCCCTCCCCGCATTCGCCCTCCTCCTCGCCGGCTGCGCCGCCGGACCCGCCGACGTCCAGACGGCCGAGAGCGTCCCGCTGAGGCTCGACCGCTCGGGCGCGCGCCGCCTCGCCGAGTCCCTGCTCGGCACCACCGCTGGCGGACCCGCCGTCGCGAGCGGCCTGCTCACGGGCGACGGCGACGCCCTCACGCTGCACCCGCAGCGCATCCCGGCCGCGCTCCGCACGCACCTCCAGGACGCCGACGGCGACGGCGCGGTCGGGTGGGAGGAGCTGTCGGCCTTCGTCGCGGCGACCTATGCCGACGGCCACGGCCTGCCGCCGACGCTCGCCGCGCTGCGCGCCGACGCCGGCTTCCCCGAGGCCGACTCGGCCGTGTTCTCGGTCGACGTCGAGGGCAGCGTGATGGCGCACGCGCGCCGCCGCATCCACGTCCCGCTCGCCGCGCTGCGCGCGGCCCTCGCGAGCTTCGCCGCGGGCGACGGCCTGCACTACCCCGCTGGCACGCTCATCCTCGGCGAGCACGTCGACGGGACGTCTGTCCTCGAGACGACGGTGAAGCGCCGCCGCGCGGACGGCTTCTGGGACTTCGCGGTCTACGACGCGCAGGGCCGGCGCTCGCAGGCGACGTCGACGCCGCCGCGCCCGCTCCGCGCGCCGACGCAGTGCACCGGCTGCCACCTCGGGCAGCGCCTCTTCGAGCCCGAGCGCGCGTTCCCCGCCACGCCCGCGGACGGGGCCGACGGCCCGCGCCGCTACGACGTCCCGGACGCCGAGCGCAGCGCCGACGCCACGGCCAGGCTGCAGGAGCACGCCCGCCGCGACGACGGCGTCCTCGGCCTCTACGCGACGGTCTACACCGGCCGCCTCCTCGCCGCCCGCACGGCCGGCACGGCACCGCCCGCCGACCTCGCCCTGCTGACGCGCCTCGGCCTGTAGCCGGCTGCCGCCCCGTCCCAACGCGCCACCCCCGTAGAGACGCCCCGCTGGGACGTCTCCGCGACGTCCGGCCTTGGTCGGCGTCCGGGGTGACCCGAATGCCGCGCGCTGTTTAGAGACGCCCCAGCGGGGCGTCTCTACGGCCGATCCGGGACGTCAGGGCCTATTCGGGACGTCAAGGCCGATCCGGACGTCACATCTCGGCCGTCGCGGGCTCGTCGCGGAACTGCCGCGCGGCGAGGCTCGCGTAGAGCCCGCCCCGCGCCACGAGCGCGTCGTGCGTGCCCGTCTCGACGACCCGGCCGCCGTCGAGCACCACGATCCGGTCGGCGTCGCGGACCGTCGCGAGCCGGTGCGCCACGACCACCGTCGTCCGCCCTTGCATCAGCAGCGCGAGTGCGTCCTGGACGGCCGCCTCGGACGCGCTGTCGAGCGCCGACGTCGCCTCGTCGAGCACCAGGATCGGGGCGTTTTTGAGGACGGCTCGGGCGATGGCGACGCGCTGCCGCTGCCCGCCCGAGAGCTTCACCCCGCGCTCGCCGACCGGCGTCTGGTAGCCGTCCGGCAGGGCCATGATGAAGCCGTAG
>JAYWIE010000690.1:0-6162 GCA_043789155.1 Rubricoccaceae bacterium
ACGGCGCGCGCACGGCGCGTCGTGCCTGTCGGCATCCGTGCACGGGTGCGACCACTGTGCGCGCCACAGGAGCAACGCGAGACCCGTGCGGCAGGGCACGGCTGCGTGGCTCAGACACCTTTCAGACACACTCTGCCGTTCGGTACGGCAATTGGACGGTTCCGCAGGCAGCGCCCGGCGTGTACCTTCGCCTCCGGAAGCCCTTTCACTCTGCCGGGCCGTCCTCCGCCACATCACCACACCCCCCCGATGACCCTGACCCCCACCCGCATCCTCGCCGCCCTCGCCGTGCTTCTGCTCGCGATGCCGGCCGTCGCCCAGTCCACGCCGGTCGGCACGTGGCGCACGGTCGACGAGGAGACCAACCAGCCCAAGTCCATCGTCCGCGTGTTCGAGCGCGGCGGGACGCTCCACGGCGAGATCGTGCGCCTGCTGCCCGAGGGCCGGCTCTGCGTCGACTGCGCGACCCGCTTCAACGGCCAGAACCTGCGCGGGACCGAGATCCTGAGCGGCTTCCGCCGCGACGGCACCTCGTCCACGTGGCAGGGCGGCCGCATCACGGACCCCAAGTCCGGCCGCACGTACCGCGCCAAGATGCAGGTCCAAAGCGACGGCCGCCTCAAGGTGTGGGGCTTCGTCGGCATGGACACCGCGCTGACGCGCCGCGTCCAGTTCTGGGTGCGCGAGCGCTAGCCGCCGCGCCGGCCGGCTCGCCGGCCCCGCCTCCAGCGCCCCCCGGACACGGTCGTCCGGGGGGCGTCGGTGTATCCTGCGGTGCCGCACGCCACGCGGGCGTCGGCCAAGCCTTCCAGGGCCTTCACCCGACACCCCCCGGTCCTGCGGCCCTGCCCGGCCTGCCCGCGCCCAGCGGGCCGGCCATGACGGCACTCGCGGGTCACGTCCTTGTCCTCAACGCGGACTTCCAGGCGCTCGCCGTGTGCAGCGTCGAGCGCGCCGCGGTCCTCGTGATGCTCCGCAAGGCGGACCTCGTCGAGGCGCAGGCCGGCCGCGCGCTCCGCTCGGCCACCGCGAGCCTGCCGTGGCCGAGCGTCGTCCGGCTGCGGCGCTACGTCCACGTGCCCTACCGCAAGGTGCTGCTGACGCGGCGCAACCTGCTCCGCCGCGACGGCCACGCCTGCCAGTACTGCGGCGCGACCGAGCGGCTGACGCTGGACCACGTCCTGCCGCGCTCGCGCGGCGGGACCGACGCCTGGGACAACCTCGTCGCGGCCTGCACGCGCTGCAACAACCGCAAGGGCAGCCGCACGCCCGAGGAGGCCGGCATGCCGCTCGCGCGCGCGCCGTTCCGGCCGAGCCACGTCATGTACATGCGCGACTTCCTCGGCGAGTCCGAGGACGCGTGGAAGCCCTACCTCTTCGTGGCCTGACCGGACGCCGGGTGCCGAACGCCGGGTGCGCCCGTCGGCGAAGATTGCACGCCGGGTTGACGCCCGCGAGGCCGCGCGGCACCTTGCCCGGCCCCGACCCCGCACCCATGGAGACCCTGACCGCCCCGACGTCCGACCCGGCCACGCCCGCCCCGACGCCCGTCCCGACGCCTGGCCCGGCCGCGCTGCCCCACGACGCGCTCGGCGTGTACCGAGCGCTGCGCCTGCCGCGCGCGGTCGAGGACAAGATGCTGCGCCTCATCCGCCAGAGCCGCCTCTCGAAGTGGTTCTCGGGCGTCGGGCAGGAGGCCATCGCCGTCGGGTGCGCGCTCGCGCTGCGCGACACGGACTGGATGCTGCCGATGCACCGCAACCTCGGCGTCTGGACGACGCGCGGCGTCGCGCTGCGGCCGCTCTTCTGCCAGCTCATGGGCCGCGAGGGCGGCTTCACCAAGGGCCGCGACCGGACGTTCCACGTCGGACTGCCCGAGCGCCACATCGTCGGCATGATCTCGCACCTCGCGGCGATGCTGCCCGTCGCCGACGGCTTCGGGCTCGCGGCTCGCCTCGGCGGGACCGCCAACACGCCCGCCGACGGCGTCGCGCTGGCCTTCACCGGCGAAGGGGCCACGCGCGAGGGCGACTTCCACGAGGCCCTGAGCCTTGCCGCCGTCTGGAAGCTGCCGGTGATCTTCGTCGTCGAGAACAACGGCTACGGCCTCTCGACGCCGACGGCCGACGCCGTCCCGGTCGAGGACATCGCGGACGCTGCGGCCGGCTACGGCATGCCGGGCGTGGTCGTGGACGGCAACGACGTCGAGGCCGTTATTGCAGTCGTGACAACCGCAGCCGAGCGCGCCCGGCGCGGCGAGGGCCCGACGCTCGTCGAGGCCAAGACCTTCCGCATGCGCGGCCACGAGGAGGCCTCGGGCATCAAGTACGTCCCCGAGGCGCTCCTCGCCGAGTGGGCCCCGCGCGACCCGCTCGTGCGCTTCCGCACGCGCCTGCTCGCCGCCGGCACGCCCGAGGCCGCGCTCGACGCCATCGACGCCGAGCTCACGGCCGAGGTCGAGGCCGTCGCCGAATGGGCGCTCACGCAGCCCGAGGTCGTGAGCACGCCCGAGGCCGAGCACGCCGACGTCTTCGCGCCGGGCGCGCCCGCGCTCCACCTCGCGCCCGCTCCGAACGACGCCGCGCACACGGAGACGCGCTTTATCGACGCCCTCTCGGACGGCCTCCGCTGCGCGATGGACGCCGACGACCGGACGGTCCTGATGGGCCAGGACATCGCCGGCTACGGCGGCGTGTTCAAGCTCACCGCCGGCTTCGAGGAGCGCTTCGGAAAGGAGCGCGTCCGCAACACGCCCATCATCGAGTCCGGCGCGCTCGGGGCCGCGCTCGGCATGGCCGTCGCCGGGCTGACGCCGGTCGTCGAGATGCAGTACGCCGACTTCATCACGTGCGGCTTCAACCAGATCGTCAACAACCTCGCCGCGACGCACTACCGCTGGGGGCAGCCGGTCAACGTGACCGTCCGCGCGCCGTTCGGCGGCGGCATCGGGGCCGGCCCGTTCCACAGCCAGAGCCCCGAGGCGTGGTTCTGCCACGTGCCCGGGCTCAAGGTCGTCGTGCCGGGCTCGCCCGCGGACGCCAAGGGCCTGCTCCGCGCGGCCATCGCCGACCCCAACCCGGTGCTCTTCTTCGAGCACAAGGCGCTCTACCGCAGCCTCAGAGGGCCCGTCCCGGACGCCGACTACGCCGTCCCGCTCGGCGTCGCGCGGACGGTCCGCGAGGGCCGCGACCTCACGCTCGTCACGTGGGGCGTCGGCGTGTCGTGGGCCGAGGCCGCGGCCGAGACCTACGCCACGCGCGGCGTCGAGATCGAGATCCTCGACCTCCGGACGCTCGTGCCCTGGGACCGCGCCGCTGTGCTCGCGAGCGTCGCGAGGACGTCGCGGCTGCTCGTGCTGCACGAGGCCGCGCGGACGTCCGGCTTCGGGGCCGAGGTCGCGGCCGAGGTCGCCGAGGCCGCCTTCGGGCGGCTCGACGCGCCGCCGGTCCGCGTCGCCGGCGCGGACCTGCCGATCGCGTTCTCGAAGCAGATCGAGGCCGAGGTTTACTCCGCCCGCGCCCGCCTCGACGCCGGCATCGAGCGCGTGCTGGCCTTCTGAGGTCGCGGCTTGTCTGGCCACGGATTGCGCCCTACACTGCGGGCACACTCGCCGGGCTGGCCGATGACCCGTTCGCTCCTGCTGTCGGTCCTGCTCCTCGCCTCGGCGGCCCCGCACGCGCAGACGTTCCGCCCGGCCGGTGGGCCGTGGACGCGCGCCCACGAGCTCGTCGGCTCGACGCCCGACGGGCGCATCTTCGCCCGCGTCGGGCCGCGCCTCGGCGTGACGCGGGACGGCGGCCGGACGTGGACCGTCGTTTCGGAGACGGCCGCGCCGTCGCGCATCGCGGGCTCGGGCAGCGCACTCTACGGCGCGTTTCCAGATGGGGTCCGCCTCTCAACCGACGGCGGCGCGACGTGGACCCCGTTCGGCCTCGACGGCCAGTCGATCAGCGACGTCGCGGTCGGCGAGACGGTCTACGCGCTCGCCGAGACGGCTGTGTACCGCCTCGGCGACCTCGCCGTGTGGCAGCCGACAACGCGCCCGGGCGAGGCGCGAGGTGCACGCCTCTCGCGCCTCGACGCGGCGGGCGGCACCGTCGCTGTCGCAGCCTACGAGCCGTCTTGCGGCGGTTCCTACATCCAGGCCGCGTTCTACCGCTCGCGCGACGCTGGCGCAACGTGGACCCGGTCGCTCGGCACCGGCTACCCTCAGGACGTCGCTGTCGCGCCGGACGGCACGGCCTACTTCGCGACGACCACTGGTGGTCTTTGCCCCCCACTGGGCATCGTGTCGCCGGGCGGGCTCTTCGAGCAGAGGCCGGTCGACGATGCCACGTTCCAGCGCGGCGGTGGGGAGAGAGGCGGAGTCGCCATCGACGCTGCCGGCCGGCCGGTCTCGGAGCCTGAGGTCAACGATCCCGGCCTCCTCGTCTCCGGAATCGCACTCTCGGGAAGCACCATCCTGTTTGGGACGCGGCCCGTGATCGATTGCGGCTTTGACCCGCCCTGCGCGTTTGTCTCGTCGTCAGGCCTCTACGCCGCCCGGGACGGTCGCAACGAACCGGTCGGATTCGACCGTCCGCCGGTGCGCGCGCTGACCATCGATGCTGGAGCGCCTGTCGTCCCGTCCGATGGGGCCGTGTACAGACTCGACTCGGGCCGCTTCGCATTTGCCGCCCCACTCGGCAACGTCCGTGCCTTTGTCACGCTTCCATGGGCACCCGCAACGACGCTCGCGCTCTCGGGTGGCGCGGGCATTCCGACGCCGCCGAACCTTGTCACGTACCCGTACAACCAGCCACTGATGCTCCCGATCTCCGGAGGGCCGCCGCCCTCCCTGTATCTGCGAATCGCTGCGACGGCCTCCGCTACCGTCTCCGGGAACCGCGTCCTGACCGCGTCGCTCGACCTTGGACGGGCCGGCGTTCTCGTCACAACCGAGAACGATTCAGGTTCACGCACGCTCGCGTACCGGGACATCGGATCGGTCGGGGCTGTCGGCGGGGCGACGGTGTATGCCGGGGCCGTGGACGGCATCGCGCAGTACGGTCCCGCGCCTGCGGCGCGGATCTTCCGCTCGGACGACCGCGGCGACTCGTGGACGCCCGACGACGCCGGCCTGACGGCCCGCAACGTCTATGCCTTCACGACCGCCGGCCCGCTCCACCTCGCCGGCACGAACGCCGGCGTCTTCGCCCGGACGCCCGGCGCGCCGTGGCAGCCCGCCGGCCTCGACGGCCGCCGCGTGCTCACTTTCTACGACGCCCCCGACGGCCTGCTCGCCGGCACCGACGATGGCCTCTTCCGCCGCGACGCCGCAGGCGCGTGGAGCCGCTACGGACAGGGCCTCGACGGCCGGGCCGTCTACGCCGTCCTCGCCACGACCGACGCCTTCGGCCCGTGGCTCGGCGTCGGGACGGACGTCGGGCTGTTCCAGACGCGCGCGTTCGGCGTCGCGGCCGAGGGCGCGCCGGCGGCGGCCGCAGCGCTGCGCGTCCAGACGCTGCCCAACCCGGCGCGCGGTGCGCGGACCGTCCGCGTCTCGGGCGCGCCGGCGGCGGTCGCCGTTTTCGACGCGCTCGGCCGCGTCGTTGCCGACCTCGGGACGGTCGCCGGTGGCGACGTCCGGTGGGACGCCTCGGGCCTGCCGACGGGCGTCTACGTCGTCCGCGCCACGACGGAGGCGGGCGCGTCGGCCAGCGTCCGGGCCGTCGTGCTGCGGTAGCGCGTCCGGTCTCCCGCCCCGCCGTGCTCACGCGCCCGTCGCGGGCCTGCCAGCGGGCTGGTCCGGCCGCGTGGCCGCGCGCAGCGGGCCGAGCGGCGACTCGCCCGTGCGCATCGCCGCGCGGACGGCGGCGTCGAGGCGGCCCGTGGCGCGGACGAGCGTCATCTCGCCGCTCTCGAACGAGACGACGAGCAGGTCGCGGACGGCGTCGCCGCGCGTGCGCGCGTAGACGAACGCCGTCGCGCCGCCGTCGCGCGAGACCACGACGGGCTCCCAGCCGCGCGCCTCGATCCGCGCCCGCGCGCCGGCGAGGTCGGACGTGAGCGGCCCGACGGCGTACGTCCCGACGGCGACGCCGCGGACGTGCCGCAGCAGCTCGGCCGTGTCGTCGTCGCCGCCGACGAGCTGGCGGGCGAGGCCGAGCGTGAGCGGCCCGA
>JAYWIE010000691.1:0-1771 GCA_043789155.1 Rubricoccaceae bacterium
CTCCACCTGCCGTCATTCCCGCGCACGCGGGAATCCAGAGTGTCGAGCGCCTTGCTCCGACTCTGGATTCCCGGTCGGGGCCGGGAATGACGGCGTTTATAGGCTTCGTCTTGTATTGATATACAGCCTCTGAGGGGTGCGTCAGTTGCTGCCCGCTGCCCGCTGCCCGCTGCCCGCTGCCCGCTGCCCGCTGCCCGCTGCCCGCTGCCCGCTACTCCGCCGCCACGACGCTGCCGTCCGCCGCGACGGTCATGCCCGGGCCCGGCGGCGTCGTCGGCATCGAGTGGATGTCCGGGTCGCCGGACCACCCGTTCGGGACGTAGTGCGTGTGGCTGCCGTGCGAGATCGCGACGTAGCCCTTCGGGCTCACGACGCCCGTGTCGGACGCGCCCAGCCCGAGCACGTCGCGCAGCACGAACGCGGCCAGCAGGCCGACGCAGAGGAACAGGACGAGGCGGATCGGGCGGGGCATCGGAAAACCCGGGGGCGTATGGACCGTAGGCCAACGAGTCTACGCCGCCCGCCCGTGCCCGTCTGCGAACCCTCCGCCCGAACCGACGCGCCGCGGGGCTGGCCGCCGTGCCGCGTCGTGCTCGTCGTCGGCGTCGCCGGCGCGGGCAAGACGACACTCGGCCGCGCCCTCGCCGCCCGCCTCGACGCGCCCGGCCGGCCGTGGACGTTCCGCGACGCCGACGCCTATCACGCGCCCGACGCGCTCGCCCGGATGGCCCGCGGTCAGGCGCTCACAGACGCCGGCCGCGCGCCGTGGCTCGCGCGCCTCGCCGCGCTCGTCCGCGACCACCTCGATGGCGACCACGTCGGCGGCGGGCCCGGCCTCGTCCTCGCCTGCTCCGCCCTGCGCGCGGCCCACCGCGAGACGCTGCACGCGGCCGACCCGCGCGTCGCAACGGTCTGGCTCGACGCCGCGCCGGACGTCCTCGCGGCCCGCCTCGCCGCGCGCGCCGGGCATCCGGTCGGCCCGAGCCTGCTTCCGAGCCAGCTCGCGACGCTCGAACCGCCGGCCCGCGCGCTCCGCCTCGACGCGGCGCGCCCGGTCGCGGCGCTCGTCGCCGAGGCCGCAGCGTTCGCGCGCGGCACCAGAGTGTCCGTTCCGGCGTTTCCGACCTTCCACCCGCCCCGCCCGTGATGCGCCGACCGTCCGTCCTGACCCGCCTCGTCGTCGTCGCCCTGCTCGTCGTGCTCGCAGGGTGCTCCGCCAGAACCGCGCTCACCGACGTCCCGCCCGCGAACTCCGGGCCGGTCGCGCCGAGCGGCCTCGCGCTCACGGCCGACGGGGCGTCCTACGCGCGCGGCGCGACGGCCCGGCTGACGCTCCGCAACGGGTCGCCGGCCGTCGCCACGACGGGCGTGCTCGAGTGCGCGCAGGTCGAGACGTGGACGAGCGGCGCGTGGGCGACGAGCCCGGTCGGCAACGACCGCGCGTGCATCATGATCGCCCGCGTTCTCCAGCCCGGCGAGACGATGACCGGCGGCGTCCGGCTCGACGTGCCCGCCGGGTCGTACCGGCTCGTGCAGTCCGTCTCGCTCGAAGGGGCCGACGTCGCCGAGGCCGTCGCGACGGCCGCGTTCGCGGTGCGGTAGCCGGCCTGCGCGCGCGTCAGTTGCGGACGTCCGCGCCCGGAGCCGTCTCTACGGCCCGCCCGACGCGCCGGGCGACGCGCGCGGCGACGAGCTGCGCCACGGCCGTCCCGAGCAGCAGCACGGCCGGCCCGAGGACGAGGACGTTGACCGTCATCGCGCCGGTGCCGAG
>JAYWIE010000692.1:0-1769 GCA_043789155.1 Rubricoccaceae bacterium
TTCTGGCCGCCCGAGAGCTCGGCCGGGTACTGGTCGCGCTTGTCGGGCAGGTTGACGTCCTCGAGCGACTCCATCACGAGATCGTCCTTCTCGGCCTTCGAGAGCGTCGTGTGGCGGTCGAGGAAGAAGCGCATGTTCTCGTAGACCGTCATCGAGTCGAAGAGCGCGCCGCCCTGGAAGAGGTAGCCGATGCGGAGGCGCTTGCGGTCGAGCTGCTCGGGGTCCATGAGGTCCACGCGGTCGCCGAGGACCCAGACCTCGCCGCGGTCCGGCGTGAGCAGGCCCACGACGTGCTTGGTGAGCACGCTCTTGCCCGTGCCCGAGCCGCCGAGCACGACGGCGCTCTTGCCCTTCAGGACCTGCATCGAGACGCCGCGCAGGATCTGCTTGGCCCCGAAGGCCTTGTGGACGCCCCGCAGCTCGATCACGACGTCCTCGGGCGGCGGGGTCGAGGTGCCCGTGATCGGGGCCTGGCCCGGTGCCTTGGGAATGTCGACGACGGACGTGCGCGGCGCGCCGGCGTCCGCCGGAGCGTCTGCCGGGGCGGCGGCGGCGGCCGCGGCGTGGGCGCGTCGTTCGGTGGGGGTCATATCAAGAGGGAGAGAGCCGGCGCGTCCGGGGCTAGAGCGTGTACGGAACCGTCGAACCAGCGTCGTCGCCACGCAGCGAAGGCGCAGCCGATGACGGGATGGGGAAGCTGAGGCCGAAAGGAGTCTCCGTACGGAGCTCTAGGCGCTGCCCGAGATGTCGCCGAAGAGCATGATCGAGACGCGGACGATGACGACGTCGGCGACGAGGATGAGCAGGCTCGACACGACGACCGACTGCATCGCCGCCTGCCCGACCTCGCGCGTGCCGCCGCGGACGTTGTAGCCGAGGTAGCAGCTCACGATGCCGACGACGAAGCCGAAGATGGACGTCTTCATCGTGTCCACGACCACGTCGATGAAGCGCATCGTGTCGAAGGCGGTGTCGAGGAAGACGCGGTAGTCCATGCCGTCCGAGAGGACGGCCTCGAGGAAGCCGCCGAGCATGGCGAGCGTGTCCGTGAGCATCGTCATCACGGGGAACATGAGCACGCAGGCGAGCACGCGCGTCACGACGAGGTAGTTGAACGGCTTGAGCGCGGCCACGTCGAGCGCGTCGATCTGCTCGGTGACGCGCATCGAGCCGAGCTCGGCCCCCATGCCCGCGCCGAGGCGGCCGGCGAGCACGAGGCTCGTCAGGACGGGCCCGATCTCCTTGAACACGCTCAGCGCGAGCATGGACGGCAGGAAGGACTCGGCCCCGAAGCGCGCGAGCGTGCCGCGGGACTGCATCGCGAGCACGATGCCGATCGAGAACCCGACGACGCCGGTGAGCATGAGGCTGCGGCTGCCGACCTCGTCCATCTGGTTGAGCAGCTCCTTGAACTCGAACGGCCGCCGCCACACGCGCGCGAAGAAGCGGCCGACGAAGCCGAAGAGGCCGCCGGCCTGGTCCAGGAAGCCCGCGCCGGGCGCGGCCGCCGCCGGCGCGGCCAGCGCGGCCGCGGCGCGCTGCTCGACCTCCTTCTCCTGGAGGATCTTCTCGTTCTGGCGCGCGCGGCGTGCTGTGCGCAGGCGCGTCGTGAGCGAGTCGGCGGGCTCGTCCGGGAGCGTGGTCGGGTCCATGAGGGGCGTGGCGGCGGGGCCGCCTCAGCAGTTGGAAAGCGGGGACGTCAGGGCGGGGACGCCGAGGCGGCGGATTGTCTCTACGCCAAATAATGCCATCTTGAACTTGCTTTAGGA
>JAYWIE010000693.1:0-1768 GCA_043789155.1 Rubricoccaceae bacterium
CGGGCTTCGGCCCGTTCACGGGCCAGACCGCCGTCGCGATCCGCGTCGAGGGCGAGGCCGAGCTGGGGCGCAAGGCGATGGACACGCTCGACAAGGTGACGGTCCGCCAGACGATCGGGGCCGGTGGCCTCTTCTACGCCAAGCTGCCCGCCGACGGAAGCCCGTTCACGTCGTCGGTGAAGGAGGAGGCGCTGCCGCGCGAGCACGTCCAGGCCGTCCTCGACGCGACCGGCGCGCAGGCCGGCGACCTCGTGCTGATGCTCGCCGGGCCCGAGAAAAAGATCTTCGGCCAGATGGGCGACCTCCGCCTCCACATGGCCCGCGAGACGGGCCTCGTCCCCGAGGGGGCGGACGGCCCGTGGGCCTTTCTCTGGGTCACGGACTTCCCGCTGTTCGAGTTCTCGGAAGAGGACGGCCGCTTCTACGCGATGCACCACCCGTTCACGAGCCCGCGCCCCGAGGACGTGCCGCTGCTCGACACGGACCCCGGCGCGGCGCGCGCGCGCGCCTACGACCTCGTCCTCAACGGCTCCGAGATCGGCGGCGGCTCGATCCGCATCCACCGCCCGGATGTCCAGCGGCGCATGTTCTCCCTGCTCGGCATCACGGACGCCGAGGCCGAGGCGCGCTTCGGCTTCCTCCTCGACGCCTTCCGCTACGGCGCGCCGCCGCACGGCGGCATCGCGCTCGGCCTCGACCGCTTGGCGATGCTGCTCACGGGCGCGACGAGCCTCCGCGACGTCATCGCGTTCCCCAAGACGCAGCAGGCCTCCGAGCTCATGGCCGGCGCGCCGGACACCGTGGACGCGCAGCAGCTCGCCGACCTCCACATCGCGACCGTCGCGCCGGACGCGGCCGCCCCGTGACGTACGCGGTTCTCGTCTCCAGCCAGGCCGCCCGCGACCTCCGGGCGCTCGACGCCGCAACCCGGCGCAGAATCCAGGGCAAAATCGAGGAGCTTGCGACCGACCCGTTTCCGCCGGGCCGCAAAAAGCTCAAGGGCCAGACGGGTGACGTCTGGCGGATTCGAGTTGGAGACTTCCGGGTTCTGTACGACGTTGAGCAGACGAGCGTGACGGTCCTCGTGCTGCGCGTCCGCAACCGGAAAAACGCTTACTAGACCTCCCTCCCATGTCGACCACGATCAGCACGGGCTCGCTCCGCCAGCACCTCGCCGACACGCTCAACCGGGCCGAGCGGGCCAAGGACCGGATCGTCGTCGAGCGCAACGGCCGGCCGGTCGCGGTGATCGTGCCCGTCGAGGACCTGGATGCGCTCGAGGCTCTCGAAGATGCCGATGACGCCCGGGCAGCCGACGACGCCCGGGCCGAAGGCGGCGCGCGCCCGCTCGCCGACGTGCTCCGCGAGATCGACGCCGCAGCGGACGACCGTGCCTGATCCGGTTCGCGCGTCCGTCGTGATGAAGTTCGGCGGCTCGTCGCTCGCCGACGCCGGCCGCATCGCGACCGCCGCGGACCTCGTCGCCGCTCAGGCCCGGACGGGCGCGCCGCCCGTCGTCGTGGTCTCGGCGATGGGCGGCGTCACCGACGCGCTGCTCGCGCTCGCGGCCGCTGCCGCCGCGGAGCGCCTCGACGGCGACGCGCTCGCCGCGCTCGCCGCGCGGCACCGCGACGCCGCGACGGGGCACCTCGTCAGCGACGACCGCGACGCCGTGCTGTCGGACCTCGACGCCCTCGCCGGGCACCTCTCGGACCTGCTGCGTGGCATGGCTGCGCTCGGCGAGGCGAGCCTGCGCGCCACCGACCGC
>JAYWIE010000694.1:0-6146 GCA_043789155.1 Rubricoccaceae bacterium
GCCGACCGCACGGTTTAGTTTCGCGCGTCGCAGGTTGGTCACTGTATCCTGCGCTCCGTTTCGACTGCCGTGCCCGGTGTGCGGCGGCTGAGCCGCCAAATTGTAAGTTGAGGTCGAGGGTCATTTCGGCCTTCCGAGCCCGTCAGCCCGATGCCATATTGGTCCGGCGCACACGTGCCGAGGCCGGATAACAGCGGGGGCGACGAGCCCGTCATCTCGTCCAGAGCTCGAACAGTTGCCAGAGCCAGCCCGTGCGCTCTCAGGTGCGCCGGCGGAGTTCGTTTCACGCAAGACCGAGCGGCAGACGAGTAGCTGACTTCTCCGATGGACACTCCTGTCTTCGTCGGCATCGACGTCTCGAAGGCCACCCTCGACGTCGCCGTCCGGCCAACCGGCGAGACCTGGACGTCGGCCAATGCGTCCGATGGAATCGACGCGCTCGTGGCCCGCATCGCAGCGCTCACACCGGCGCTCGTCGTGATGGAGGCGACGGGCCGATACGAGGCGCCGTGCGCGGCCGCGCTTGCCTCGGCCGGCGTCCCGGTGGCCGTCGTCAACCCGCGTCAGGTGCGCGACTTCGCCAAGTCGACCGGGCGGCTCGCCAAGACGGACGCGCTCGACGCGGCCATCCTCGCGCTCTTCGCTGACCGTGTCCGGCCTGAGCCCCGCCCGCTGCCAGATGCTGAATCTGAGGCGTCTGCGGCGCTTTTATCGCGTCGGCGCCAGCTGATCACGATGGTGGTGGCCGAGAAGAACCGGGCGCACGTGGCCGCACCGTCCGTCATGAAGAGCGTCGCGAAGCACGTGCAGTGGCTGGAGAAAGAGCTTGCTAGCCTCGACGACAGCCTCATCGCGGCCATTCGTGAGAGCACCGTCTGGCGCGCGAAGGACGACCTGCTGCGGGCCATCCCCGGTGTCGGCCGTGTGCTGGCGACGACGCTCTTGGCGGACCTGCCGGAGCTCGGCCGTCTGAGCCGGCGGGAGATCGCGGCGCTGGTCGGCGTGGCACCGATGAACCGCGACTCGGGCAGCTTCCGGGGGCAGCGCTCGGTGTGGGGCGGGCGGTCGACAGTGCGGACGGCGCTGTACATGTCGGCGCTGGCAGCGGCGCGGTCGAACCCGCCGGTGAAGGCGCTCTACGCGAGGCTGGTCGAGAAGGGCAAGCCGAAGGGGCGGGCGGACGCCCGCCCGGTGGCGCTGGTGGCGTGCATGCGTAAGCTCCTGATCACATGTAACGCCGTCGTGCGCGACGGGGCGGTGTGGGAGCCGAATCGTGCCCTCGCCGCTTGACTCTGAACACAGTTGCTGTTATGCCGCGCTGCATCTGAGATGGCTGAGACGCTTCCGATTCGTCGCGCTCGTCCCAACGAGGCCAATCGACTGACGGAGATCGCGCTCGCGGCCAAGCGCCATTGGGGCTACCCCGAATCGTGGATCGAGGCGTGGCGCGATGGCCTCACGTTTTCCCCGGAGTTCGTCGCCTCTAACCCGGTCTTTGTCGCTGCCGGCCCAGACGACCTCCCTGTTGCATGCTACGCTCTGGTCGGAGACGGAGCCGACGTGCAACTCGAACACGTTTGGGTTGAGCCGTCGCTGATCGGTCGTGGTCTTGGTCGGGCGCTCTTTGTCCACGCCGTCACGACGGCCGGTGCACTCGGTGGAACCGCACTCCTGATTGACTCCGACCCCAACGCGGAAGCGTTCTACGAAAGGATGGGGGCTGAACGCATCGGAACACTCGAAACCGACGTGCTCGGAGAGCATCGGGAGTTGCCTCAAATGCGCTTCAACCTCCTGTAGGAGCCGGCCACATGGGTAACACTTCGGGCCGGTCACATCGGTGACACGGTTGGGGCGGCAGCTTACGTCCGCAGCTTGAAGTCGCGCTCGTCAAGGCGGCCCAGCAGCACGTCGTAGAAGTGCAGGCTCCACACGCCGTCGGCGACCTCCTCGAAGGCGATCCACTCCTCCGAGAGCGCCTGGCTCAGGAAGATCTGTCGACGCTTGAACTTGAACGCGCCGCACCGCGACGGCTCGGTCGGTGAGCTCGGCGACGGAATAGAGGCAGTCGGCGTGAAGGGCGACGAGCTTGGCTCGTTCAAGCATGGGGTCGGTGACAGTCCAGGGCACGGCGGTCGGGGAAGGCCATGCCGGGGTAAACAGGGCTGTCACCGATGTGCCCGGTCTAAACTGTCACCCATCTGACCGGTCCGTACAGACGCTCACGCGCACCGGCTTTCCCGGGCTGCGCCTCGTCTCGGTCGGCCTCGCGGGCACGCTGCTCGCGGCGCTGGGGCTGCTCGTGCGGACGTCCGCCGTGCTCGGGCCCGAGCACCTCGTGCTGCTCGGCGTCGTCGCCGTGCTGTCGTGCGTCATCGGCGTGCTGCTCGTGCTGCCGATCGGCGGGGCCGACATGCCGGTCGTCGTCGCGCTCCTGAACGCGTACTCGGGGCTCGCCGCCGCGGCGACGGGCTTCGTGCTCGCCAACGAAGCGCTCGTCGTCTCGGGCGCGCTCGTCGGGGCGTCGGGCGTGGTCCTGACGCAGATCATGTGCCGGGCGATGAACCGCTCGCTCGCGAACGTGCTGCTCGGCGGCTTCGGCGCGGCCGCGTCGGCAGGGCCAGCCGCCGCTTCCGGCGATGCGCTGCCCGTCCGCGCGACGACGGCCGACGACGCGGCGATCCTGATGGCGTACGCCGGGCGCGTCGTGATCGTGCCGGGCTACGGGCTCGCCGTGGCGCAGGCGCAGCACGAGGTCCGCGAGCGGGCCGCGCTGCTCGCCGCCGAGGGCGTCGACGTGACGTACGCGGTCCACCCGGTCGCCGGGCGCATGCCGGGCCACATGAGCGTGCTCCTCGCCGAGGCCAACGTGCCCTACGACGTCCTCGTGGAGATGGACGACGTCAACGCCGACTTCCCGCAGGTCGACGTCGTGCTCGTCGTCGGGGCCAACGACGTCGTCAACCCGGGCGCGCGGACGGACCCGCAGAGCCCGATCTACGGCATGCCGGTGCTCAACGTGGACGAGGCGCGCCACGTGATCGTGCTCGAGCGGAGCATGGCCGCGGGCTACGCCGGCATCGAGAACCCGCTCTTCCACGCCCCGAACACGCAGATGCTCTTCGGCGACGCGAAGGCGTCCATCAAGGGCATCGTGTCCGAGCTGAAGGCGCTGCAGGCGGCGTAGCGGCCGCGTCACCGCGCGCGCCGAGTCACCGCGCGCGCTGCGCCGACGTCCGGACCTCGACGCGGCCGCGGTTGATGACGGCGAGGGCCCAGCCCGTCGGCGTGCCGGTGAGGGCGGGGTCGACGCCCGAGACCGTCGTCGTGTCGCCGCCGAACGCCGGCGCGAGGTGGACGCGGTCCGTGAGGCGGTCCTCCCACGCGATCCAGACGTCGCCGCGGCCGCTGCGCGCGGCGCGCGTCTGCCCGAGCACGCGCTCCGGGCCGAGCGCGGCGGGCTCGCCGAACGTCGCGCCGCCGTCGGCCGAGACGGCGCGCCAGAGGCCCGTGCGGCCCGGGGCTCCCGTGTACCACGCGACGTGGACGCGGCCCGCGGCGTCGGTGGCGACCGCGGGGCCGGCGTGCGGGCAGCCGTCGACGGCCCATCGGTCCGCGTGGACGCGCACGGGCGCGCCGAACGTGCGCCCGCCGTCGCGCGACGTCGCGACGGCCGGGTCGCGCTCGCCGCCCGCCCACACGTGCCGCCACGCGACGCGCACCGCGCCGTCCGGGCCGACGTCGAGCGCGGTCCGGCAGCACGGGCAGACGCCGCCGGCGACCTCGGCCGGGGCCCCGAACGTCCGGCCGCCGTCGCGCGACCGGGCGACGACGAGCGACGAGCCCGGGCCGCTCTCGCCGTGATGCGCCCCGCCGTGGTGGGTCTCGCCACTGTGGACGAGCCGGACGGCCGCGCGGCCACCGGCCGGCCGCGCCGCGACGGACTCCGGGTGACTGCGCGTCCACGCGTCCGCCTTCGTCTGGTCGAGCCACGACACGACGACGTCGCCGGCGGGCGTCGCGGCGACGTCGGCGAAGCTGTGGCCGGTGGGCGGGCCGCCGGCCGGGCTCACGCGCGCCGGCGCGCCGAACGTGCGGCCCGCGTCGGTCGAGCGCGCGAGGAACAGGTCGGAGGCCGGGAAGCGCCGGCCCTCGACGGCCGCCTCGACGGCGTAGAGCACGAGCAGGCCGCCGCCGGTCGCGACGAGGCGCGGGGCAGCCTGCGAGTGGTCGCTCACGCCGCCGCGCGCGACCTCGACCGACGCCCCGTCGGGGCGCGTCACGACGAGCCGGCGGCTCTCGCCGAGGCCCTCGACCGACGTCGTGAACAGCGCCCCGTCGGGCGTCACCGCGACGTCCGGCACGGCGACGGCGCTCGAGTCGTTGGCGACGTCGGCCGCCCCGCCCGCCGGCGCGACGCGGCAGGCGGAGAGCAGGGCCGCGGCGGCGAGTGCGGCGGCGACGAGGACGGCGGCAGGGCGGGGCATGACGGCAGTCTACGGAGCCGCGTGGGGCGTCGCGTGGGGCGTCGCGTGGGGCATCGCGCCCAGCGCGCGCACGACGGCGACGACGGGGACGCTCCCGGCGCGGTCGAACGTCGCCTCGGCGCGCAGCGTGTCGCCGGGCGCGAGCGCGGCCGCGAGGTTCGTCAGCATGATGTGGGCGCTGCCGGGCGCGAGAGCCGTCTCGCCGCCGGCGGCCACCGCGACGCCCGCGACGGGCCGCATGCCGCGCATGCCGTCGCCGGCGTCGTAGGTCTCGTGGACCTCGGCGCGCTCGGCCCCGGCGACCGCGACCGACCGGAGCGTGTCGGCCTCGGCCCCGCCGCGGATCGTGAAGTAGAGCCCGCCCGTGCCGCCCGCCGGCGCGGGCAGCGCGAAGGCGTCGGTGATGGCCAGCGGACCGTCCGCGACGGTCGCGGCAGGGACCGCGTCGGGCTGCCCGCAGGCGGCGAGGCCGCAGGCTGTGAGGCCGCAGACGGCGAGGCCGAGCGCGGCGGCGAGGAGGCGGGTCATGCGGGCGTCATCGGAGGAGGGCGCGGACGTCGTCCGCGACCATCTGTGGCGGCGCGGCGCTGGCCCCGTACGTCTCGACGACCCGCCCCTCGGCGTCGATCAGCAGCAGCACGTCCGAGTGCGAGACCGCGTACGCGGGCGTCCCGTCGGCGAGCGCGCTGCGCGGGCCGGTCTGCGTCCGGACCCCGATGCGCGCCATGAGGCCGGCGACGGTCGCCGAGTCGCCCGTGGCGAGCCGCCAGTCGCCCGCTGCGCCCCACGTCGCGGCGTAGCGGCGCAGCACGGCCGGCGTGTCCCGGGCGGGGTCGAAGCTCACCGCGACGACGTGGACGCGCGCCGTGTCGGCCCCGAGCGCGGCGCGGATGCGCGTCAGGTTGGCCATCGTCATGAGGCAGACGTCCGGGCAGTTCGTGTAGATGGCCGTGAGCAGCGTCGGCGCGCCGGCGACGTCGGCCGGGAGCGTGAAGGCCGTGCTGTCCTGGTCGAGCAGCGTCCACGCGGCGTCCGTGAGATCGTCCTCGGGCGCGAGGTGCTCGGGCCGTCCGGCGCAGCCGGCGAGCAGCAGCAGGGCGAGGCAGACGCGGGGCATCAGTTGGCGACCGCGAACGGCTTGCGCGGCATCATCGCGTCGCGCTCGGCCGTCTGGTAGGCGAAGAAGGCCATGAGCGCCGCGGCCTGCCGGAGGTCGTCCGGCGCGAGATGGTCGTAGACGTCCATGGACGTGTGCCACGTCTGCGCGCCGTAGGCGAGCGGGTCCTGGATGAACTGGAAGCCCGGGATGCCGGCGGCGTCGAACGAGAGGTGGTCCGTGCCGCCCGTGTTCTGGAGCGTCGTGGTGCGCGCGTCCGGGTCGCCGAAAGCGGCGAGCCACGCGGCGAAGACGGGCTCGGCGGCGGTGTTGGACTGCGCGTAGATGCCGCGGATGCGGCCCGAGCCGTTGTCGAGGTTGTAGTACGCCGAGACGGTCGCCTGCGCGGGCGTGACGGCCGTGACGGGCGCGCCCATGCCGGCCTGCGTCGCGTAGCGCTGCGTGACGTGGCCGCGCGAGCCCCAGAGGCCCTGCTCCTCGCCGGACCACAGCGCGAAGCGGATCGTCCGCCGCGGGCCGGCCGCGCGCCGGTCGTAGAAGGC
>JAYWIE010000695.1:0-6142 GCA_043789155.1 Rubricoccaceae bacterium
GTCCGGCCGCAGCGTGCGGCCGCCCCAGCCGCCGGCCGGGGCCGTCTGGCCCGCCGGCCGCGCGGTCGTCCAGACGTCGGTCCCGGTGAAGTGCGACAGGCTCTGGCTCGGGTAGCCGACCGAGTGGACGACGGCCATCCGGCCGGCGGCCCACATGCCCGAGAGCGGCGCGAGCGCCGGGTGCATGCCCGTGTCGGCGTCGAGGGCGACGGTCTGCGCCTGCGTCAGCGCCAGGCCCGGCCGGGCGGTGTAGTAGAGGTCGTTGCGGACCGGGACGATGGTGTTGAGGCCGTCGTTGCCGCCCTTGAGCTGCACGAGCACGAGCACGCGGTCGGTCTCGATCTGCGCGAGGCGGCTGAGCAGCGGCCCGCCGCCCATGGCGTAGGCCCGCGACGCGCCGACGACGGTGCCGAGCGAGAGTGCGGCCGCGCCGAGGCCGGCGCGGGCGAGGAAGTCGCGGCGCGTCCAGGCGTCGTGGTCGTGGTCGTGGGCGGCCCCGGCGTCGAGCGAGTCGGCGCGGCGGGCGTCTCCTGCGGCGTCACCGGCGGCCTTGCCGGCGGCGGGCGCGTGGTCGTGCTGGCACATGGGCGCTCAGGTGAGGTGGTACTCGGGAAGCCGGGCGAGGTGCTGGACGAGGCCGCGGATGCGGCCCTCGGCCGAGGCGACCGTCGGGTCCCACTCGTAGTCCGGGATGCCGCCGAGCAGGATCGTGACGGCCTGCGCGAGCGCGGCCGCGCCGAGCGGGACGGCCACGAGCCGGTCCGCGACGTCGGCGACGAAGGCGTACGGGTCGCCGGCGGAGGCGAAGGTCGCGGCGAAGGCGCGGCCCTCGGTGCGCGCCGCGACCGTCTGGTCCGTCGCGACGCCGCGCAGCGGCATGCTGCCGGTGTCTAGCCACGCGCGGCCCTCGGGCCAGCCCGAGACGTCCGGCGGCCGGAACAGCTCGAAGCCGACGCTCGTCGCGCGCGAGGAGACCGAGCGCGACTGCTGCTCGGGGTTGGACCAGCCGAGCTCGGTGAGCAGGCCGAGCGTGAGCGAGAGCGGGTCCTTGACGCGGACGCCGAGCGCGCCGGCCGAGAAGAAGTGCTGGCTCTTGAGCAGCGCGCGGACCGCGTGCGCGAGCGAGAACGAGTTGGCGAGCAGCACGGCCGCGATCTCGGCCACGACGGCCTCGTTGGGCGTCGCCGCGACGAAGGCCGTGTAGAGGTGCCGGCCGACGTGGTGCGCCGCCTGCGCGCGCCGCGCGCTGAACAGGACGTCGTGGGCCGTGTCGTAGGTGAGCGCGCCCGTCTGCCCGAAGAGCGTCTTCTGGCCGCTGTCGAAGCGCGACGCGACGAAGAGGGCGGCCGTCTGCGTGCTCGGGGCCGTCCAGCCGGTGAGGGCGCGGGCGAGGTTGGTGACGTCGGCCTGCGTGTAGTTCGGCGCGCCGTCGGGGCCGTTGATGCCGAGCGTGAACAGCTCGAGCAGCTCGCGGGCGTAGTTCTCGTTTGGGCTCCCGACGCGGTTGGCCGAGCCGTTGAGGTAGACGAGCATCGCCTGCGTCTTGCCCACCTCGCGGATGAGCGTCTCGAACGAGCCGAGCGCGTTGCGACGCAGCGCGTCCCAGTAGCCGAAGAGGCGGTAGGCGGTGTTGCCGAAGCCGTCGTAGTTGGCCGTCACGACCGTGTGCAGCAGGACGGCCATGCGCTCGCGGAGGCCCGTGCCGGGCACGCGGCGCTCGGTGAGCTCGCGCATCACGGACGCCGTGGCCTCGGTGTAGCCGGCCGAGTTGGCCGTGTTGAACGCCGTCGTCTGGTCGGTCGTCGGGTTGACGGGCGGCAGCAGGTCGGCGTAGCTCGGGCGCGGCACGGGCACGGCCGCGAGCGCGTCGTCGACGAGCGCGTCCACGGCCTGCCCGGGTGTGCGGGCGAGCATCTGCTGGACGCGCGCGGGCGTCGCCGTGAGCGTCGCGCGGCGCAGCAGGTGGCGCGCGCGGCGGGCGTCCCACGGCGCGCTGCCGCCCGGAGCGAACGGGGCGAGGCCGCCGGCCGTCGGCAGGACGACGGAGGGCGGCCGGGCAACCGGCTCCGGATCGGGAGGCGGGGAGGCCGGCGGGGAGGCCGGCGGCGAGGCCGGCAGCGGGGAGCCCGGGCGGCGGCCGAGCAGGAGGGAGCGACGGTCCATCGGAGGCGGGGGCGGCGGGAACGGAGAGCGTCCGAGACGCGAACGTACAAAACGGTATCGCCCGGAGTGTGTCGGATCTATTTCGGCCGCGTCCGAAACCGGGCACGCGTTCCCTCCCCCCCCGATGAACCCTCCAGAACCGTGGCTCCGCGGCCCCGTCCCCGGTGTCCCGGCCGCTTTCCAACCCGTCGCGCACGCGCTCCAGCACGCGTCCGAGGACGTCCGCGCCGCGCTAGCCGGCGACGCCGCGTTCCCGGACGCTGCGCTGTGGGCGCGGCCGGCCGGCGTCGCATCGGTCGGCTTCCACCTGCGGCACATGGCCGGCGTGCTGGACCGGATGGCGACCTACGCCCGCGGGGAGCCGCTCGCGCCGGCCCAGCTCGCCTACCTCTCCGCCGAGGCCGAGCCCGGCCCGGAGACGGCGCGCGCACTCGCGCATGCCCTCGACGCGGCCATCGCGCGCTTCACCGATGTCCTGCGCGCCACGCCCGAGGCGTCGGCGGCAGACGTCCGGACGGTCGGGCGGCTCGCGCTGCCGAGTACGGTCCTCGGGCTGCTCGTCCACGCCGCCGAGCACACGCAGCGCCACGTCGGGCAGCTGATCGTGACGGCGCGGGTTGCTGGCGCGGCCAGTGGGCAGTAGGCAGTGGCCACCGGGATACCCGGACCGGTAGGCAGGGGCAGACAGGCTCGGCCTTCCGCTGCTTTCTCGACGGCGTCAGCCGGCGGCACTGGCCCCATCCAACTGGCCTCTCCGTTCCGTCAGGCGTCGCCCTGGTCGCCGGCGGCGCTGGGGCCGGGGCCCTCGGCGGCCTCGTCCAGCTCCCACGCCGGGACCGGGCGCTCCGGGGCGAAGGCGTAGCGCGAGAGGGTGTCGAAGCGGCCGCCGGCGGCGAGGATGTGCAGGTTGAGGCCGATGAGGTTGATCGGCTCGCCCGCCATGGCCGTGTCCATCGACGAGTAGACGAGGTCGCCCGGGTCGATGATCGTGACGCCGCCGGAGCCGTAGACCTCGAACGTGCCGTCGGCGGTGAGGCATAGCGCCGTGTCCTCGTCGAGCCCGACGCCGACGGCGAAGGGGTTGAACGAGACGGCCGCGAGCAGCCGGCCGAGGCGGTCGCGCTGCCGGAAGTGCTGGTCGATGATGAGGCTGTTGGTGAGGCCCAGGCCCGGCGCGAGCAGGACGCCGTCGGCCGTCGGCGTGGCCCCGGGCTCGCCGCCGGCGATCATGTGCTCGGGCAGGATCGCCGCCCCGGCGGACGTCCCGGCGACGTGGACGCCGGCCGCGTTGCGGCGGCGGATGGCCTGCGAGAGCGGCGTCCCGCCGAGGATCGTCGAGAGGCGCAGCTGGTTGCCGCCGGTGATGAAGATGCCCGTCGCGTGCTGGACGGCCTCAAGGTAGTCCGCGCGCTGCGCGTGCGCCCGCTCGGTCATCGGGAGCACGTCCACGTGGCCGACGCCGAGGTCGCGGAAGAGCGCGGCGTAGAGGTCGCCCGTGTCGGACATCTCGCTGGCCGTCGGGATGATGGCGAGGCGCGCGTGGCTGCCGCCCGAGAGCCGGACGAAGTGGGACAGGATGGCGCGGTCGCCGGCCTTATTCTCGGCTCCGCCGATGGGGATGATGCAGCCGCGGGGCGTGCCGTCGGACGTCGGAGAAGGCATGGAGTGGGCGGGGGGCGATGAGCAGCGAGCGGGGAGATGCAGGAAGTCAGGGCGTCTCGAACGTTCCGCGGAGGACCGGCGCGCCGTCGCGGACGTGCCACCGGCCGCGGGCCATGACGTCGGTCGGGCGGCCGTCGTCGCCCAGGACCACGAGGTCGGCCGCGCCGCCGGGCGCGACGACGCCCTTGCCGCGCAGGCGCAGCAGGCGCGCAGGCGTGCGCGTGACCGGCGCGAGCGCGTCCTCGGTCGGCACGCCGCGCGCGAGCAGCTCGGCGAGCAGGTCCGCGAGCGCGGCCGACGTCGCGAAGCCCATGCGCAGCAGCTCGCCCTGCGCGTCGAACGTCGGCAGGCAGCCGCCGCCGTCGGACGATGCGCTGACGGCGAGGCCGGCGTCGAGCGCGCGCACGACTGCGTCGGCCGCCGACACCTCGTCGCCGATCGCATCGCCGAGCCCGTCGGTAGCGGGCGGCGGAAAGGCGGTGACGTCGATGGTGACGCCGCGCGTGGCGAGGTCCAGGGCCTCGTCGAGCAGGCCCGCGCGGCGGTTGACGTGCGTCGGGTGGAGCGTGCGCGGCGGGATCTCGGTCGTCGCGAGGATCTCGCGGAGCATCGCGAGCCCGCGCGCGCCGTCGCCGAGGTGCAGGTGGAGCACGCCGGCCTTGCCCGTCATGAGCCCGCCGACGTGGCAGTCGGCCGCGACGCGCGCGAGCTCGGCGAGCGTCGGCTGGCTCGAACGGTGGTCCGAGACGGCCAGTTCGCCGAAGCCGATGACCTCGCGCACGAACACGATGTCGCCGCGGACCGAGCCCGTGAGCGTCGTCGGCGGGAGGTGGTAGCCGCCGGTCCACGCGAACGCCGACAGGCCCTCCTCGCGCAGCGCGCGCACGCGCCTGATCAGGCCGCCCGTCGTGCGCGTCGTGTCGTCGGTGCCGAGCAGCCCGACGACCGTCGTGACGCCGGCCGCGGTGTAGGCCGTCAGGCCCGGCGCGGGCGCGGCCGTGTGCGGGCCGGCCTCGCCGCCGCCGCCGGTGACGTGGACGTGCGCGTCCACGAGGCCCGGCACGAGCCGCCGCCCGCCGACGTCGACGGTCTCGACCGTCAGGCCGGCGACGTCCGGCGGGCGGTCCGTGACGGCCACGACGCGCTCGCCGGCGACGACGACGCAGCGCCGGCCGAGAGGCTCGGGCGCGTAGACGTCGGCGTCTGCGAGGACGGTGAGCGCGGGCAGATCGGGGGGCATCCCGCCAAGTTACCCGGCCGCCACCTCCGGAGCCGTGAGGGATGTCGGAAGGCCGTCGCCGCCGGCGTCCTCCGGACCCGAGAACGGGATGCCGAAGTTGCGGGCGACCTCGCGGGCCGTCATCTTGGCCGACATCATCACGCTCGGCGTGCCGCCGCCGGGCTGCGTGCCCTGCCCGACGAGGTACAGGTTCGAGACGTCCTCGGAGCGGTTGTGCGGCCGGAAGAAGGCGGACTGCGTAAGGACGGGCTCGACGCCGAAGCCGTTGCCGGCGTACGAGTTCAGCGTGCCCTCGAAGTAGTCCGGCGTGACGAAGCTGCGGTGCGTGATGCGCTCGCGCAGGCCGGGGATGTGGCCGCGCTCGTCGAGGAACGCGACGATGCGGTCGGCGAAGCCCTCGCCGAGCGCGTCCCAGTCGAGCCCGGAGCGGTTGTTCGGGACCGGGACGAGCGTGTACGCCGCGTGGTGGCCCTCGGGCGCGAGGCTCGGGTCGGTGAGCGTCGGGACGTGGAGGTACTGCGAGAAGTCCTCGGCGAGCAGCTTGCGGTCGAAGATGTCCGTCAGAAGCTCCTCGTAGCGCGGGCCGAGGATGATCTGGTGGTGCCGCATCTCGGGGTCGTCGGCGCGCTTCTCGAAGCCGAAGTAGATCACGAAGAGCGACATCGAGTGGCGGCGCGCCTTCACGAGCGCGTCGCGGTTGACGCGGCGGTGCTCGCGGTCCACGAGATTGAGGTACGTGTGGGCGTAGTCGCCGTTGCTGACCACGACGTCGGCGCGGATCGTCTCGCCCGGCTGGCCGTCCGCCCCTTTGAGCGTCACGCCCGTCGCGACGCGCTTCCGGCCGTGTCGCACGACGTTGATGCGCTCGACCTCGCTCGACACGCGCAGCGTGCCGCCGATCTCCTCGAACTTGCGCACCATGCCGGCCACGAGCGCGCCCGTGCCGCCCATCGCGTAGTGGATGCCCCACGTCCGCTCGACGAAGTGGATCATGGCGTAGATCGCCGGCACCTTCTGCGGGTTGCCGCCGACGAGGAGCGGCTCGAACGAGAACACCTGCCGCATCTTGTCGCTCTT
>JAYWIE010000696.1:0-1763 GCA_043789155.1 Rubricoccaceae bacterium
TACGACTCGATGATCGCCAAGCTCATCGTCCGCGACCAGACGCGCGCGCGGGCCATCGAGAAGATGCGCCGCGCGCTCGACGAGTTCGTCGTCGAGGGCGTCCGCACGACGGTCCCGTTCCACAAGCAGCTCATGACGGACGCCCGCTTCCGCGCCGGCGACTTCGACACCCGCTTTATCGAGACCTTCGAGCTCAGGCCGGAGGCCTGAGCGGGATGCGGGATGGGGGAAGCGGGATGCGCAGACGCCCGCCCGCCGTCTCTGCCTATCCCGTATCCCACTTCAGGTCCGGGTTCACCCGGCCGTATCCCTTCTACCCCATGGACCTCCCCTCCGACTGCCGCTACACCAAGGACCACGAGTGGGTCCGGATGGACGCCGACGGCCTCGCCACCGTCGGCATCACGGACTACGCGCAGGGCGAGCTCGGCGACATCGTGTTCGTCGAGATCCAGCCCGTCGGGACCGAGGTCGCGGCCGAGGCCCCGTTCGGGACCGTCGAGGCCGTCAAGACGGTCTCGGAGCTCTTCGCGCCCATCGCAGGCACCGTCGCCGCCATCAACGACGCGCTCGACGGCGCGCCGGAGTCTGTCAACGGCGACCCGTACGGCGCGGGGTGGATGGTCAAGCTCCGCCCGGCGGACGCGGCGGACGTCGAGGCGCTGATGTCGGCCGACGCCTACCGCGAGAGCATCGGCGCGTGAGCGGCCCGGACGACCCGGCCCCGGCGGACGCCCGACCTAGCACCGCCAGGGGCATCCCGGCCGCGCGGCGCGCGGCCGACTGGCCCGAGGTCGCGCTCGCGCTCGGCCTCATCGCCGGGCTCGTGGTTCTGCTGAGCGTCCGCGCCGGGCCCGCGCCGCCGGTCGAGGCGGCCGGGTCGCCGTTCGAGGGCCCGCTGCGCGTGCTCGTCGGGTGGCTCGCGGCCGGGGCCGAGGTCGCGGCGGCGCTCGTGATCGGGTGGGGCGTGCTCCACGCCGCCGGCTCCTACGCCGCGCGCCTCGTCGGCCGCCGCGCCGAGCACGTCGACGCCGCCGAGTCGATCCGGCTGCGCCTCGGGCGCGTGCTCGCGCTCGGCATCGAGTTCACGCTCGCCTCGGACATCCTGCGCACGGCCGTCGCCCCGACGCGCGCGGACATCCTGACGCTCGGGGCCATCGTGCTCCTGCGGACGCTGCTCAACCTCTTCCTCGAACGCGAGATCCGGACCGGCGAGGACCGCCGGACCGACGCTGCGCCGGCCGGCTGAGCGCGTCAGGTCGTCTCGAATTGGAGCGCGCGAAGGTTGGGTGCGTCGGTTCGCTCGGACAGCCGGAGCATCTCGATCCCGACGACGCGACCTGCGCTGTCGAAGTCGAGCACGATGCCCGGCGCGACCTCTTCGGAGTCGACGATGGCTGTGTCGGCGTCGAGGCGCAGGTACAGTGCGTCGGCCTGAGTGTCGGCGTGGAGCTTCATGAGAGAGGGCCGGGCTGGGGTGGCAGTCTACGGTCGAAAAAGGCGGTGATGATCCGGAACGGCTCGGGTCGCGACGACGCGGAGCATGCGCCCATCGGCTTCCGGGACAGACACGACGCGGTGCAGAAGAGCCGGATCGACGTCGTCCAGAACTCGCTCGGGAGCGGACACGGCACGCTCGATCCACGCTCGCTCGATGCGACGTTCCCGGAGCACGGCGGCCGCGTGCACGGTGAGCGTGAACGCGGTCACCGGCGTTTGCCGGTTGGCTTGCGGCCCTTGGCCTTGGCCCGCGCGGCCGTGTC
>JAYWIE010000697.1:0-6134 GCA_043789155.1 Rubricoccaceae bacterium
GCGGCCGCCCTCTTCGGCCGCGCCGTCGCGTCGTCGGCGGACGACCTCGTCATCGGCGCGCCCGGCGCGACGACGGGGACGAGCCAGACGGGCGCGGTCTACTTCGCCACCGTCGGCGTCACCCCGACGGCCGTCGTAGCGTCGGACGGGCGCTACGCCAACCGCGTCCAGGTCCGCTGGAACGACGAGGCCGCGTCCGAGACCGGCTACCGCGTCTACCGCCGCGGCCCGGCCGAGACGGCCTACGCGCTCGTCGGCACGACGGCGGCCAGCGCGGAGGTCTACGACGACTTCGACGTCGCGCCCGGCTCGGCCTACACCTACTGCGTCGCGTCCTTCCTGGGCTCCGACGAGTCCAACACGAACCCGCTCGGCGAGTCCGGCCGCGTCTGCGACACCGGCTGGACGCCGCCCAACGGCTCCATCTCGGGCCGCCTCGCCGCGGCGCAGGGCGGCGGCGTCGGCGGCAGCCAGGTGTGCCTCACGCCGGGCCCGGACCAGGCCGTCAACCTCGACGGGCTCGGCGGGCGCGCCGCCGTGCCGAACTTCGGCTCCATGCCGGCCACGTTCACGATCGAGGCGTGGGTGAACGGCGACGCCTTCGACGGCGGCCCGGGCACCATCCGCTCGGTCGCCGGCATCGAGAGCGTCGGGGCGGCCCTGCTGCGCGTCGGCGACGCCGGCATCGCGGCCAACCTGCCGCAGTTCGTCGTCTCGTCGCTCTTTACGACCCAGCCCGCGACCAGGGTCACAGCCACGCAGGCGCTCACGCCCGGCCGCTGGCACCACCTCGCGGGGACGATCGACGCCAGCCGCGTGATGCGGCTCTACGTCGACGGCGTGCTCCAGGGCACGGCGACGCTGATCACCGTGCCCCAGGCGCTGGGCGACTTCAACATCGGCTCGAGCGCGGGCGGCCGCTACTTCGACGGCCGCATCGACGAGGTCCGCGTCTGGAGCCGCGCCCGCACGGCGGACGAGATCGCCGCGGCGGCGCGGACGCCGCTCGTCGGCGACGAGGCCGGCCTCTACGCCTACTGGCCCGTCGAGCAGGGGAGGGGGCGCATCCTCCCGGACCTCACGCGCGCCGGCCGCAACGCCGCCCTCGACGGCGGGGCCGAGTGGACGCCCGCCGGGGCCCCGCTCGACGTCTGCGCCCGCACGACGCCCGACGGCAACTACACCTTCGGCGGCATCCGCTACGGCGAGACGACGTCGTTCCGCATCGTCCCGACCGACTCGACGCGCCAGTTCACGCCCGAGGCGCGCACGGCCACGCTCACGCCCCAGTCGCCGACCCAGAACCAGGTCGACTTCACCGACACGTCGTCGTACACCGTCCGCGGCAGCGTCGCCTACGCCGTGGACCAGGGCGCGTGGTCGGGCCAAGCCGCCCTCCCCGCGCCCGACGTCCGCATCCTCGTCGACGGTATCGTCGCCGGGACGTCGGCCAGCGACGGCACATTTACGGTCGCCGTCAGCGGCGCGCGCCCGCACGTCCTCGAGGCGCGCGTGGACGGGCTCACGTTCACGGCCGCCCTCGGCGCGACGGCATACCCCGACGGCACGGCCGAGATCACGCCGACGGGCGACGTCGACGGCCTCCGCTTCACCGGCGTCACCCAGCGCACGCTGCGGGGGCAGGCCGCCGGCGGCTGCGCGCGCCCCATCGGCAACCTCACGTTCCGCGTGACGACCGAGGACCGCCGCTTCGACCGGACGTTCACCACGGCCGGCTCGGCCCCGTACGCGCTGCCGCTGCCGCCCGTCGCGTTCCGCCTCGAGTACGTCGACGTCGCGGCCGTCCCCACGACGCTGGACCGCGTCGCGCTCGTGGACTACTTCCGCAACCTCGGCGTCCTCCAGGCCAACCTGGCGACGGCCGCGGCGGACACCGTCGCCTTCCGCTACCGTGCCCCGATCACGCTCGCCATCACCGGCCTCGCCGCGCCCGTGGCGGCCTGCGCGGCCGGCTACACCGTCGTCGACGCCGGCGGCGTCGCGCGGCAGGTGCTGCCCAACGTGCCCGTCATCACCGAGTACGACCGGCCCGTGCTCACGCTGCGCGCCTACGAGGACTACGGGGCCGGCGGCCAGTGCCCCGTCGACGCCGGCACGGTCCGCATCTTCGACGGCTTCGCCGACGCCGCCGGGACGCCCGTCTCGGTCCCGCTCGCCGCCGGCGTCGCCCGCTACACCTCGTTCGCGCGCTCGCCGGACACGTTCTCGGGCCGGACCGTCGACGGCGTCGACCGCTCCTACCAGAAGGCGCTCACGGCCGTGCTCGAGATCCCCGACGGGCCGAGCGTGACCGCGACGCAGTGGGCCTTCGTCGAGGGCTACCGCGAGAAGCCGGCCACGTTCGTCACGGCGACGATGAGCGAGATCCCGGTGATGATCCTCCGGGACCCGCCCGGGACGGGCTCGTCGGCCTTCGTCGAGCGCGGCACCAACAGCTGCACGTCGCTCTCGCAGCTCAACACGTTCACGGGCGCGGGCGGCATCCAGCTCGACCTCAAGCTCGGGCTCAAGACGGACATCGGCCTCTTCGTCACGACGAGCGTCGGCGGCGCGTTCAACCTCCAGACGACGACGCTGCTCGGCGGCGGCATCACCCAGACGAACGGCCCGCCCGAGAGCAACATGCAGGTCTGCGCGACGACGACCGAGCGCTGGGAGACGAGCGGCGACACGGGCTGGTCCGGCGAGGACCTCTACGCCGGCGTCGGGCTCAACTTCATCTTCGCCGAGGCGGTCCAACTCGACGCCGACGCCGGCGCGTGCCGCATCCGCCTCTCGACCGTGCTCGCGGCCGACTTCGACGCGCCCGACCCCGTCGAGACGGCCTTCGTCTACGGCAGCACGCACATCCGCAACACGGTCATCCCGCTGCTCGAGCGCCGCATCCGCCTCGCCGGCACGCCGGGCGGCACGGGCGCGCCCGCGGGCCCCGCGCCCGCGGCCGTCCTGCTGCGCCAGTCCGTCGCCAACTGGACCGGCATGCTCGCCACCAACGACTCGCTCGTCACGGCCGCCCTCGCCGGCGACGTCGACAACCACTCGTTCGGGGCCGCCGCGAGCTACCAGCACGGCGTCGCGGCCGACACGACGCTGACGGCCTCGCGGACGCAGAGCGTGACGTTCAGCACGGACACCCGCTTCGGCGGCATCATCACGGCCGGCTACGACAACTCGATCCTCGGCGTCGTCCAGCTCGCCACCGAGCAGACGTTCGGCACCGACACGGCCCAGACGAACTCCTTCGGGACGGGCTACACGCTCGCCGACGGCGACGCCGGCGACTACTTCTCGGTGGACACGGCCCGCGACCCGCGCTACGGGACGTTCGTGTTCAACACCGTTTCCGGGGCCTCGTCGAACCCGTGGGAGCCGCACACCCAGCAGCGCGACCGCCCGCGGCTGGCCATCAACCCGCCGCTGCGCGACCGCGTCCTCAACGGCACGGCCGCCCCGTTCACGCTCAGCCTGACGAACGCGAGCGACAGCAACGAGCGCCGCGAGTACGTCATCGAGGCCCCGCCGCACCTCAACCCCGGCGGGGCCGTCATCAAGGCGACCGGCATCGACCTGGCGACGCGGCGCTACCTCGTCGAGGCCGGCCAGACGATCAGCATCCCGATCACGGTCGAGCGCGGGCCCGAGCCCAGCATCACGGACTACCGCATCGCGCTCATCGCCTACCCCGAGTTCGACTACGCCATCTGGCGGACGGCCCCGCAGTTCGGGCTCGCGACGTCGGACACGGTCCGCTTCGAGGTCCGCTTCACGCAGTCCGTGGCCGCGCTGCGCCTCGTCGAGCCCCTCGACGGCTGGACGGTGCGGCTGGACCAGCCAACGGTCCGCCTCTCGCTCGGCGACATCGACGTCCAGCACACGCCGCAGGAGCAGGTCGGCGTCCAGTTCCGCCGCGCGGGCGAGGCGTGGGACACGGCCGTGAGCGTCACCGGAGACCAGGTCACGGGCACGACCTACACGACCGTCTGGACGCCGCCGGCCGCGCTCGCCGACGGGCTCTACGAGCTGCGCCCGTTCGCGCGGCGCGCCGAGGCCGCCGGCCCGCCGCCCTACTACGGCCCGGCCGTGACGGGCCGCCTCGACCGCCGCGCGCCCGCGCCGTTCGGCCTGCCCGAGCCGGCCGACCGCGTGCTCGCGCTCGGCGAGACCATCGGCGTCACGTTCGACGAGGCCGTGGACTGCCCGCGCCTGCGCCGCGACCTCCTCGCCGGGACGACGCTGGCCGAGATCGCCTCGCCGACGGGCGTCACGCCGGCCCTGAGCGTCACCTGCGCCGAGCGGACGGTGCTCATGGCCCCGCAGGACGCCTCGGCGTGGAGCGTGCTCGAAGGGCAGCTCGTCACGGCGCGCCTGCGCGGCGTCCGCGACCTCGCCGGCAACCCGATGGCCCGCGCGGCTGCGGCCGACGCCGGGTGGGACGCGAGCTGGCGCTTCACGGTCCGCCGCAACGCCTTCGGCTGGACGCCCGCCATCGTCGCCGCCGTCGCGCAGCCGAACGCGCCGGCTGACCTGCCCGCGGCGCTCGTCAACGGCCGCGCGCAGCCCGTCGCCTTCGACCTCGTGCCGCACAACCCGGCCGGCCTGCCGTTCACGTTCGTGCCCGTGGACGCGGCCGGCGTGCCGACCGGCGGCGCGGGCGTCCGCGTCACGACGTCCGCGCTCGCCGGGACCGTCGTCGCGGGCAACGTGCTGCCGCTCGCCTTCCGCTGGCCCGGCGCGCCCGAAGGCCGCTACCGCGCCACGATCAACGTCCACAGCGTCGAGGCCGGCGAGGACCTCGGCGTGGCCCCGCTGGACGTCACCGTCGTCGTGGCGTGCCAGGCCCCGGCGTGGGCCGTCAACGCGGCCGCCTTCGAGACGCACATGACGGTCACGGCCGACCTGCGCCTGGCCGGCGCGACGTCCGACGACCCGGCCGACCGGCTCGCGGCGTTCGCCGGCGGCGAGGTTCGCGGCGTGGGCCAGCCCGTCGCGCTCTCAGCCGGCGGAGCCCCGGTCTGGCGCGTCCCGCTCGTCGTCTACGGCACGGGCGCGCGCGAGCCGGTGACGTTCCAGGCGTGGGACCAGTCCGCGTGCACGCTCCACCGGACGACCTCGCAGCTTGTCGAGTTCACCCGCGACGGCGTGCTGGGCTCGGTCCAGACGCCGCTCGCGGTCGAGGCCCCCGGCGCGGGCGGCGCGCCGCTCGCGGTGCCGCTGCGGCAGGGCTGGACGTGGGTCTCGACCAACCGCGAGGGCACGTCCACGTTCGCGTCGGCGCTCGTCGGCGTCGGCTCGGCCGAGACGGACCTCGTGCAGGCGTCGGACGGCTTCGCGCAGTACGCGCCGGGCGCGGGCTGGGTCGGCTCGATCTCGGGCCTGACGCCCGGGCGCGGCTACCACATCCGCCTCGCCGCGCCGGCGACGATGACGCACCCCGGCGCGCCCGTGCCCGCGGCGACGCCCATCGCCATCCGCGCGGGCTGGAACTGGATCGGCTTCCTGCCGCGCGCGCCGCTCTCGGTCGCGGCCGCGCTGGCGTCGCTCACGCCGGCCACGGACGACCTCGTGAAGAGCCAGACCGCGTTCGCGCAGTACGTCGCCGGCGTCGGCTGGGTGGGCTCGCTCGCGACGATGGCGACCGGCGCGGGCTACCAGCTCCGCACGGCCGAGGACGGCACGCTGGTCTACCCGGCGGCCGCGCAGGCTACGGCCGAGGACCTGTGGGCGCAGCGGCCCGCGCGCCGCCTCGACACGCTCCCGGCGTGGGACGAGCCGGGCGAGCCCGTGACGATGCGCGTGCCGGACGGCGAGGCCCTCGAGACAGAGACGGCCGCCCCGCAGGCCCGCGCGCTCACCGAGGGCGCAGCCTTCGAGCACTCGATGACCGTCACGGCGTCGCTCGCGGGCGCGGCCGACGGCGCGACCATCGCCGCGTATGCCGTCACGCCGGGCGGCGACGAGCTGCGCGCGGTCGCCCCGGTGCAGCGCTTCGACGCGCTCGGCGGGACGCGCGCGTTCCTGCTCGTGCCCGGCGCGGCGCGCGACTCGCTCGTGCTGCGCGCGGTCACCGCCGACGGCGCGGGCGGCTGGACGCCCGGCGCGGCCCTGACCGTCGT
>JAYWIE010000698.1:0-1761 GCA_043789155.1 Rubricoccaceae bacterium
GCCCACTGCCCACTGCCCACTGCCCACTCCCACTGCCCACTGCCCGCCTCAGGCCAGCGGGACGTGGGTGCGGAGGCGGGCCAGCATCCGCGCCGGGTCGTCGTCGACGACGAGGAGGGCGCGGTGCTCGGGGCGCACGAAGCGCTCGGCCGTCGCGTGGTCGAAGAAGCGGACGAGCGGCGCGTAGTAGCCCGCGACGTCCAGCAGGCCGCACGGCTTGGGGTGGAAGCCGAGCTGCGCCCACGTCATCATCTCGGCGATCTCCTCGAGCGTCCCGAGCCCGCCCGGGAGCGCCACGAAGGCGTCCGAGAGGTGCGCCATGAGCGCCTTGCGCTCGTGCATCGACGCGACGACGTGCAGCTCGGTGAGGCCGTCGTGGCCGACCTCGCGGTCCGCGAGCGCCTGCGGGATGACGCCCGTGGCCGAGCCGCCGCCGGCGAGCACGGCGTCCGCGACGACGCCCATCAGCCCGACGCGGCCGCCGCCGGTGACGAGCCCGACGCCCTCGGCGGCGAGGAGCGTGCCGAGCGCGCGCGCGGCGTCGGCGTAGTCGGGGCGCGCGCCGGCGGACGAGCCGCAGTAGACGCAGAGGCGGCGGATCTCGGGCACAGGCGGGCGGGGGAGTGGGGCGGGGCAAGCTATCGCCGGCGGCCCGGCTGCCGCGCGCTGCGAGCGGGCACTCCTGCACGCTTGCGCTCCTGCACCCTTGCGCTCCTGCACGTCTGCGCTCCTGGTGAAGGAATCGCTCGGCTCGGGAACGCGCGGGGCCCGGCATGCTAAAATCGGGGGACGGCGCGCCAATCCCTTCACGGGCCGCGCACGCCGATCTTCGGCTCCGTAGCTTCGACGACCCGTAGCGGACCTCCGGCCACCCGGCCACTCTCTCCCCGCTGCCCACTCCGCCGCACTCACCCGTCCCGCTTCGTGTCATGAACAACTCTGTCTTCTTCACAGTCGTCATCATCGCCGCGCTTGCGGTCTCGGTGGTGATCTACCTGTTCCTGCTGCCCGAGTACGTCCGTGATGGCGGCCCGCTCGTGGCGGTCCTGATCGCGCTGACGCTGATGGTGGTCACGTTCACGATCGAGCGCCTGCTGTCGCTGCGCAAGGCCGGCGGCCGCGTCGCGGCCGTGCCGTTCATGCGCGATCTCCAGGCGCGCCTCGCCAACGACGACATCGCCGGCGCGATCGAGGCGTCGAAGAAGCAGCAGGGCACGCTCGGCTCCGTCCTCGGGGCCGGCTTGCGCCGCTACCAGTCGCTCGCCCAGATGGGCGGCTCGGACCGCAAGGACACCGAGGAGGAGATCCGCGCCGCGATCGAGGAGGCCACGATGCTCGAGGTACCGCTGCTCGAGCGCAACCTCGTCGCCCTCTCGACGATCGCGTCGATCGCGACGATGGTCGGCCTGCTCGGCACGACGCTCGGCATGATCCGCGCCTTCTCGGCGCTCGCGTCCTCGACCGGCGCGCCGGACGCCGTCCAGCTCTCGCTCGGCATCTCGGAGGCGCTGATCAACACGGCCGGCGGCCTCGTCGCGGCCATCATCGGCATCGTGGCGTACAACTACTTCACGACCAAGGTGGACGCGTTCACCTACAACATCGACGAGGCGGCCGCGACGATGGTGCAGACGCTCGCCCACAAGCAGGCCACCGTCGGCCGCTAGGGCCCCCGTCCGCCGGCCGGCCTGCGCGACCCGCACGGCTGCCGGCGGCGCGTCGCGCGCGGGCCCCACACGACGGGACCCGCGCCATCCGTTC
>JAYWIE010000699.1:0-1761 GCA_043789155.1 Rubricoccaceae bacterium
GCCGGGGACGCCGCGGCCGCCCGGCAGGGCTACGCCGCCGCGGCGCAGGCGTGGCCCGAGTGGGCGCTGCCGCCCAACAGCCTCGGCCGCGCCCTCGCCGACGCCCGCCAGGCGGCGGCCGCCGAGGCGCAGTACCGGACGGCGGCGCGGCTGGACCCGCAGTGGCCCTTCCCGCTCTCGAACCTCGGCGCGCTCTACCTCCGCGCGAACCGCTACGACGAGGCGGCCGACGTGCTCGCGCGGGCCGTCCGCCTAGACCCTGCCCGCGCCGCGCCGCACGCCATGCTCGCGCGCGCGCTCGCCGGCGGGGGCCAGTACGCCGAGGCCGTCGCCGAGGCGCGCGCCGCGCTCGACCGCAACCCCGCCGGGACCGCCGGCTTCGACGCCCGCAGCCTCCGCCGCGACATCGACCAGTGGGAGCTGCTCGCCCAGGGCGTCGTGGACTGGGACGGCGACGGCGTCGTCGAACCGGACGACGACACCTACACCGAAGAGGACACCTTCAACGAGGGTGCGCCGCTCAATGGCTCCCAGGACATGTGATGACCGATACGCTCGTCCTCGCGACGCACAACCCCGGCAAGGTCGCCGAACTCGCCGACCGCCTCGGCGGCCTCCTCGGCGACCGCCTGCGCCTCGTCTCCGCCGCCGACGTCCCCGGCGCGCCGGACGTCGCGGAGACGGCCGCGACGCTCGCCGGCAACGCCATGCTCAAGGCCGTCGCCCTGTTCGCGCACACCGGCCAGCCCGCCCTCGCCGACGACACCGGCCTGCTCGTGGCCGCGCTCGGCGGCGCGCCGGGCGTCCGCTCGGCCCGCTACGCCGGCCCCGACGCCGACGACGTGGCCAACCGCGCCCGCCTTCTCCGTGACATGGCCGGGCAGGCGGACCGCGCGGCGCGCTTCGAGACCGTCCTCGCCCTCGCCGACGCGACGGGCGTCCGCCTCTTTACCGGCGTCTGCACGGGGACGGTCCTCGGCGCGGAGCGCGGGCAGGGCGGCTTCGGCTACGACGCCCTCTTCGTGCCGGACGACGGCCCCGACGACGGCCCCGGCGACGGCCGCACCTTCGCCGAGATGACGACCGCCGAGAAGGGCCGCATCAGCCACCGCGCCCGCGCCCTCGACGCCCTCACCGCCGCCCTCGCCCCGTGACCCGCCTCAGCGTCAACCTCAACAAAGTGGCCCTGCTGCGCAACGCGCGCGGCGGCGGACGGCCGGACCTGCTGCGCCTCGCCGCGGTCTGCCTCGACGCCGGGGCGGCCGGCCTGACGCTCCACCCGCGCCCCGACGGCCGCCACGCCCGCGCCGACGACGTCCGCGCGCTCGCCGCGCTCGCGCGCTCGCATCGCGCCGAGATGAACGTCGAGGGCAACCCGTTCGAGGGGCCCGCCCGCACCGGCGGCCGCACCGGCGGCCGCACCGGCGGCCGCGAGGGCGGCTACGACTTCCCCGGCTTCGAGGCCCTCGTCGCCGAGACGCGCCCGGACCAGGCGACGCTCGTCCCGGACGCGGCCGGCCAGCTCACGTCGGACCACGGCTTCGCCGTCGGCCCGGACGGCGCGTTCCGCGACGCCGACCGCCTCGCGCCCGTCGTCGCGCGGCTTCAGGCGGGCGGCTGCCGCGTGAGCCTCTTCGTCGATCCCGACGCGCGGGCCGTGCGGGCGGCGAAGGCGGTCGGGGCGGACCGCGTCGAGCTCTACACCGGGCCCTACGCGGCTGCGGCACACGCCGCCGGTGGCGGCCCGGGCAGCGGCCCGGG
>JAYWIE010000700.1:0-1758 GCA_043789155.1 Rubricoccaceae bacterium
GTTCGCCCGGCCGGCCTCGACCCGGCCGAGGCCCTGCTGCCCCACGGCGACGCGCTGCCGTCCGGCCTGCGGCTGCTGCAGGAGTGGCTCCTCTTCCGCCGCAAGTTCTGGCAGGTGGACGTCGTCGGGCTGGCCGCGCTCGCCGAGGCCGCGCCCGACGCCGAGCGCTTCGCGATCGACGTCACCTTCGACCGGCCGTACCCCGAGGACCGGCGGCTGCTCGCGGAGCACGTCCGCCTGGGCGTCACGCCGGCCGTGAACCTGTTCGCGCACGACGCCGAGCCCGTCCGCGCCGAGCACACGTGGGCCGAGCAGCGCGTCGTGCCGAGCCTGCGCTACGCGGCCAGCATCGAGGGCTACGACGTCACGGCCGTGACGGGCGTCGAGAGCGCAACCGGCCGGCGGCGGCCCTACGCCCGCTCGTTCGGCCTCGCGGCCGACGCCGAGCGCGCGTTCGACGTGCTCCGGCGGCCCGGCGCCCGCCCCGCGGCGGACCTCTACCTGCAGCTCGCGAGCGCCGAGCTCGACGCCGGCGCGGCCGCGCCCGAGACGCTCTCCGTCTCGATGCGCTGCACCAACGGGGCGCTGCCCTACGACCTGCTCCAACCCGGCATGCTCAGCGGGCTCTCGCCGGACGCCCCGCAGACGGTCTCGGTCGCCAACCTGGACCGGCCGTCGCTCGTGCGGCGGCCGCCGCTGGAGCGCCACCCGGACCTGCTCTGGGCGCTGCTCGCGCACTGGTCCTTCAGCCACGGCTCCGTCGCGACGACCGAGGCCCTCGCGGGCCTGCTGGACCTCTACGACTGGGCCGACACCGAGGCGAGCCGCCGCCGCCGCCGCGGCATCCGGGCCGTCCGCTGGGCCCCGAAGGAGGTGCTCCGCCGCGGGGCCGTCCGCCGCGGGGCCGAGGTAACGGTCGAGGTCACGGACGGCTCCTTCGCCGACGCCGGCGACCTCGCGCTGTTCGGCCTCGTCCTGAGCGAGTTCCTCTCGCTCTACGCGACGCTCAACGCCTTCGTGCACCTCGTCGTCGAGACCGTCCCGACGGGCGCGCGGATGACGTGGGAGCCCGACCGCGGCGCGCGCCCGCCGGTCTAGGGCCAGTGGGATGGGGCCATCGGGTGAACCCGAACCGGTGGCCAGTGGCAGATGATTCTCCGGACCGACTGATGAACCTGACGACGCCTTCGCTTCCAGCCCTCCCGACGAGCGCCCCGGTGCCCGCCGGGGCGGAGCGTGGCGACGCCGCAGCGCGGACGCGCGCGCAGATGCAGCGCGAGGGCTTCCGGTTCGAGTTCTTCCAGGCCGTGCGCCTGCTCGCCGCCGCGCGCGGCGGCCCGCACACCGTCGGCGGGCCGAGCCCGCGCCGCGAGGCCGTCCGCGTCTCGCCCGACGCGGCGAGCGTGTTCCCCGCGGCCGACGTCCGGCACGTCCGCCCGCCCGCAACGCCGGAGGGACCGACGCCCCTCGAGGTCGGCTTCGGCGGGCTCTACGGCGTCGACGCGGCGCTGCCGACGACCTTCCACGACCGCGTCACGACGGCGGGCGCGGAGGCGCGGCCGCTGCGCGACTTCCTCGACCTCGTCGGGCACCGGCCGTACGCGCAGCTCTGGCGCGCGTGGGCGCGCTACCGGCCCGAGGTGCGCGCGCCCTCAGGCCCGCCCGGCGAGGTGCGCCCGCCGGACGCCCACGCGCGGCGCGCGCGCGCGCTCGCCGGCGTCTCGGCCGACACGCTGCTGCCGCTCGCGGCGCTGCTGC
>JAYWIE010000701.1:0-1756 GCA_043789155.1 Rubricoccaceae bacterium
CTGCTCGCCGTCGACCTCGGCCTGCGCACCGGCCTCGCCGCGTTCGCCCGCGACGGCCGCGTCGTGTGGGCGCGCTCGCACCATGTGGGCACGCGGACGCACCTGCGCGCGGCCGCGAACGCCGTCCTCGACGGGCTGCCCGCGCTCGAGCGCGTCGTGCTCGAGGGCGGCGGCGACCTCGCGCGCCTCTGGGCCGGCGTCGCCGAGAAGCGCGGCCTGCACGTGCGCACCATCGACGCCGGCGTCTGGCGGCGGGCCCTTCTGCTGCCGCGCGAGCAGCGCTCGGGCACGGACGCCAAGGCGGCCGCGGACGGGCTCGCGCGCGCCGTCATCGCGTGGTCCGGCGCGCCTGCACCCAGGGGCGCGCTCCGCCACGACGCCGCCGAGGCCGTCGGCGCCGGTCTTTGGGCCGTCCTCGACGCCGGGTGGCTGGACGCCGTGCCCGAGGCGGTCCGCCGGCGGTAGACTCGCGCCACGCCCCCGCCCGCCGCGATGTACGAGATCGAGTACAGCTTCGACTGCCCCTACTGCGCCGCCGAGATCACGATGCTGCTGGACCCGACGGTCCCGGCGCAGCGCTACGTCGAGGACTGCGAGGTCTGCTGCAACCCCATCGAGATCGACTACGCGCTCGAGGACGACGCCGTCGCGCGGTTCGATGCGCGCAGCATCGAGCAGTAGCCGGGCCCGCCCACCCCGGTCAGCCCATCGGCAGCGTCACCACGAACGTGGCCCCGTCGCCGGGCGTGTCGCGGGTCTCGAGCGTCCCGCTGTGGCCCTGCGTGACGATGTCGTAGGCGAGCGACAGCCCGAGGCCCGTCCCCTGCCCTGCCGGGCGGGTGGTGAAGAACGGCTCGAAGACGCGCGCGCGGACGTCGGGCGCGAGGCCGGGGCCGTTGTCGGCGACGCTCACCTCGACCGCCGGCCCGCTGCCGGGCGCGTCGGCGGTGGCGTCGGCAGCGGCGTCGGCGGGCAGCGTGCGCAGGGCGACCGTGAGCACCGGCGCCCAGCTGCTGCCCGCAGGCTCGGCCACGGCGCGGTCCTTCAGCGCCGCGAAGGCGTTGCTGACGAGGTTGGCGAAGACGCGGCGCAGCGAGCCCGCGACGGCCACGACCTCGGCCCCGTCCGAGGCGTCCTCGACGACGAGCCGCAGCCCGGCCGGGGCGTCGTCGCGGAGGTCGTCCAGCGTCGCCCCGACGAGGTCCGCCAGGACGACCTGCCCGCGCGGCCCGCCGACGGTCCGGACGTGCTCGAGCATCGACGTCACGATGTCGTTGGCGCGGCGGGCGTGCTCGTCGACGCGCGCGAGGTTGGCCTGGAGCAGCGCCACCGTCTCGGCGGCCGCGGCGGCCACGGCCGGGTCCGGGACGGGGAAGCGCTCGAAGGTCTCGGCGAGCTCGGCCACGAGGTCGAAGGCGAGGCCCGAGAAGCCGACGACGAAGTTGAGCGGGTTGCGGATCTCGTGCGCGATGCCGGCCGTGACGCGGCCGAGGCTCGCGAGCTTCTCGGTCTGGACGAGCTGCCGCTGGGCCGAGCGCAGCTCGTCGAGCGTGTCCACGAGGCGGTCGTTGGCCGCCCGCAGGGCCGCGTTGCGCGACGCCTCGGCGGCCTGCGCCTCGCGGAGCTGCTCGGTCTCGAAGCGGACCTGCATCGTCTGCAGCCGCCCGCGCGTCTGCGCGTCGAGGATCGCCTCGCGGACGGCCATGTGGGCGCGGGCGTGGCCGAGCGCCTGCGCGGGGTCGCCGAGGGCCCCGTA
>JAYWIE010000702.1:0-6092 GCA_043789155.1 Rubricoccaceae bacterium
CGGCGACGGCCGGCGCGTCCGGCTCCGGACCTATCGGGGGGCCGCGCTACGAGCCGGCCCCGGCCATCGTGGCTACGACGACGACCAGTCGAGAGGAGAGCCAGGGCGGCGAGATCACGACCGAGTTCCGCCTGGCGGTCGAGGCGTCGCTCCCGGCCGAGGCCGACGGCCCACTCGGCATCGACATCGAGACCGTGCCGATGCCTGAGATCTTGTCTGCGCGCCTCGTGCGGCACAACGTCCAGACCGGGTACCAGGGCGAGTACGACCCGGCGCGCCCGAACCCCTACGTCGGGACGACGTGGCGCGCCCGCGCGCGCTACGCCTCCGGCGTCGTCACGGCCTGGACCGATACCATCGTCTCCTGATTATGTGGATCGGACTCACCGGCTCCCCGCGCATCGGCGGCATCCTCTACGACGACCAGGCGGCCGTCGAGGGACGCGCCGTGCCCGAGCACGTCATCGACGAACGCCGCGGTGGGCTCGAGGTCGTGGTCGAGGAGCGGCTCCGGCTCGTTGGCGAGATCGTCTGGCGCGGCGTGGCCGAGGGCCGAGCGCTTGCGCTGGCGTCGGACTTGGCGTTCGTGTTCGAGCTCGACCTGCGGACGGTCGCAGCCGGTGATCCCGAGTGGGGGACCGAGCTGCGCGTGACGGTCCGGCGGACGTCGGACCTGATGCTCTCGACGTCGCTGGACGGCGTCGACGCAGAAACCGATCGTCCGCTTGCCGAGCACCGTGCCGAGTGGCGCTCGGTCCGGACGTACACGCGCGCCGAGCTGGGCGTCATCAGCGGTGGCTTCGTTCTCGTCTCCGAGACCGCCGACTCGTACACGCTCGGCACCTACGGCGAGGCCACCCTCACCGACGGCCCGTCCGAGACCGTCACGTTCGCGGACGGCATCCAGCTCACCATCGAGACCTTCGACCTCGGCACGGCCGCCGTCGCCGCCATGCGGACGTCGGAGCCCTCTCCCGGCCTGCTGGAGATCTCCACGAGGCCACCACCACCGCCGCCCCCGCCCCCGCCGCCACCGCCGCCGTTGCTGCTCGAAACCGTCCCCGGCGCGGCTGCGGCCTACTCCCTACGGCGCGTCTCGTCGGCCTATACCGGCCCGGCGCTCCGGGTGCGACGGTCGAGCGACGCCGCCGAGGCTGACGTCGCCTTCGTGGGCAACGCCCTCGACACCGCCGCGCTGCTCGCGTTCGCCAGCTCCGGCTCGGCCTTCGTCGTCTGCTGGTACGACCAGTCCGGCAACGGCCGCCACGCCGTCCAGGCGACGCCCTCGGCGCAGCCTCGAATCGTGAATGGCGGTGTGGTGGAGACCGACGGCGCGTCACCGCTGCCTGCGCTGCGGCCGCTCGGCGCGCAGGTGCTCGTCGCCCCGTTCCCGACACCGACGGCCGCGCTGACGGCTCACCTCGTCGCTCACCGCGCCTCGGCCGGGAGCGACGGCTACTTCCAGACCGGCGGCGTCAACGGACACGCCTCCGTGCTCTCCGAGGGCTCCGGCGTTGCTATGCGGCGCGGTGGGACCGAGGCGATCGTCTTTTCCGAGCCCGGTGATCCACCTCTGCGCCACCTCGTGAGCGCTGTGTTCGCGCCCGCGGCAGGCACGCTCTACCGCGACGGCGCGCAGGTCGCGGTCAACACCTCGGCCGTGGACCTCGCCGGGTCCAGCTCGTCGACGCTGACGCTGCTCGGCCTCTCGGCGACGACCTACCCGTTCAACGGGTGGGCGCAGGAGTTTGTGTTCTACTCGCTCGACGCGAGCGGCACGCGGGCCGTCGTCGAGGCGAACCAAGCCGCGTTCTACGGCATCACCCTGTAGCGCATCTGCGCGTACCCCTATGCTCAATCCCGTCCGCGTCCCCAGGGCGAGTGCGTCCTACCAGGCTCTCGTCGAGCGCACCGAGACCGCCCGCAGCCAGGCTATCCAGGCAGCGCTCGACGCGAGCGCCCAGCTCGTGCTCGTCAACCAGGGCGGCGCGGCCGCGCTCGCGGCGCTGGGCCTCGCAGGCCAGGCGCAGGCGGCCGCGGTCACGCTCGCCGGCGCGAGCGCGCTCACGGTCGTCAACGAGGCCGCGGCGGCGGCCGGCGGGGCGGCCGCCGCCGTCGTCGTGGGCCAGCTCCAGCCCTACGTGACGGCGGCCCAGGCCGCCCGCAACGCAGCGCAGGCGGCGCTGAGCGAGACGCAGGCGTTCCGCAACGACGCCCAGACGTTCGCGCAGCAGGCCCAGTTCAGCGGCTACGCCGGCACGCACGCCACACGAGGAGCCCTCGTCGGCGCGTCCGGGAAGCTGGCCGGGTACCATCTCGTGCGCATGGACGAAACTCACGGCGGGCAGGCGTGGGTCTACCTGGTCGCCGGGGGCAGCATCTCGGGCGGCGGCCACGGGACCTTCGTCGCGGGCGCGACGGGCACCCTCACCCTCGCCGCCGCGCTCGTCAACAGCGCGTCCGGCAACCGGAACGTCCTGGAGATCGCGATGGACGACCCGCAGGGCGGCCCGTTCGTCCTCACGAAGTACACGGGGCCGCAGCAGCACGTCGCCGGCCGCCGCGACGAGGTGCTCGCGCTCGGGTACAATGTCAACCCCGGCGCGGGCCGGCTCGACGCGACCAAGCACGCCTTCTCGGACCGGTGGGAGACGCTCTTCTACCCGTTCGCGGGCAAGCGGTGGGCGGAGCGCCACTGGGAGATGACCTTCGAGAACGGGCTGGTGTCCCGTCCGATCTCGATGGAGGCCGACGTGGACCGGACCGACGGCAGCAACGCATCGGGGAAGTACCTCCGGATGAGAATCGAGGGGGACATCATCAACTTCACGACGCCGGGCAACCAGAACGGGCAGATTGCGACGCTTCAGCGCGGCGGGATGCTGATGGAGGCCGGCGGCTACGACACGTTCCTCTCGAGCGGAACGGTGCTCTCGGGCCGGACGGCAGCGGGTGGCTACCTGCCGCTCGTCGGGCTCGACAACACTCGCCCAGATGGTGTCGTCTTCCTCGGCAACACGGAGATCCCGACGTGGGTCCCGCGCTCGCTACTCGTCGGCGACCCCGCGCGCGGCGGGAGCGCGAGCCCGCTCCTCTCCGTCCTCGCGGCACAGGACGGCACACCGGCCATCGCTCGCTTCCTGGGCGGGGGAGGCAACCACCGCGACGGAGTCACACTCCAGTACGGCGGTGCCGGCGTCACGTCGGAGTTCGTAGCCGATAACTCTGGAGGGAGTGGAGAGGTCCGCTGGCGTCTGAGCCGAGGCGGCGCGATGTCGGAGGCGATGCACCTTCGCTACGACCGCCGTCTCGAGCTTATGCGGCCGGAGGCGGGCGTCCCCTCCGGGATCATCCTGGCCTCGCAGAATGGCACCCGCTACCTCTACGCGCCCGACGACGCAGGCGTGCTTCAGCCCTCCGCCGCCCCGGTCTACGCTTGACCAACGACCGCCGGCCTCAGTCCTCCAGGGCCTTTTCCGCGGACATGCGCCCGCTCCTCAGTTCTCACCCCCGTCCATGTCAACCACGACTCCCAGCGGACCGCAGGTCCGCATCACAGCCACCAACGGCCAGATTCTCGGCGCGTCCAACGCGCTCCACAACGCCATGCAGCCCCGGCAGGGGCGGTCCCCGCTGCCGCACGGGGTCCTGTGGGCGCTCATGACGACCCAGCAGGCACTCGCCGATGCGGGCTCGCGGTTCAGCGCCGCGCGCGACATGCTCCAGGCGGAGCACACGAAGCGGGACGAGAGCGGACCGGTCCGGCGGACGCAGACCGAGCGGACGATCACGGGCGAGGGCACAGGGCGCACGGAGACGGTGCGGGAGATCCCGACCGGCGAGTTCGTCCTGGTTGACGACGTGGCGTTCGCCCGTGCGGCGCAGGCACTGTACGAGGAGCCGGTCGAGGTCGAGGTCCGGCAGGTCGCGCTCTCAGCGGTCCTCGAGGCCGGGTGGGAGCCCGTGCTGCTGTGGCCGCTCATCGGCCTGGTGCTCACTGAGCCCGACCCCATGGCTGCTGAGTCCTGCGCCTCATAGAGCGCTCGCTCGCGGTCCGGTCTGACTGGCCCATTTGTTGCAGTTCCGGCACCGGTTTGTTGCAGGCCGGTTCTCATGACCCTCCGTACACGCTCCGCCCGCCTGCTCGCCGCCTGTCTCATCGCCGCGACGGCGGCGCTCTCGGGGTGCGGCACGGCCGCGAGCCCGATGGCGGCGGCGCGGTCCACCTACACGCGGCGGCCCCTCACCGAGATGCCGCCGCTGCCGGCGGCCGTGCGCCTCGACTCGCTGCGCGAGGCCTACCCCGGCGTCCCGATGGCCTACCTCACCGACGAGCGCACCATCGAGCACCAGTTCGACTTCCCGCAGCAGTGGGAGTTCGTCCAGGACGTCCGCCGGCAGTACGTCGTGCTCGACGCCGACGACGAGACGGCGACGACGTTCGGCGTCTCGCTCGGCCGCCGCGACGTGCTCGAAGGGGCGCACCTGCGCCTCGTCCGCCCCGACGGCGTGGAGGCCGTGTTCACGACGGCCGACCTCGTCCGCGAGCAGGACGGCGGGCGCGTGTCCTACAAGTTCGCGTACCCCAACGCCGTCGCGGGCTCGGTCGTCGAGGAGAGCTACCGGCTGCGCCAGTCGACCGACCGGACCTTCCAGCCGCCGCTCTACCACGACGTCGCGCTCCAGCTCTCGGTGCCCGTAGACCGGATGACGTTCCGGTACGTCTACCCGTCGTCGTGGTCGCTCGGGATGAAGCAGGTCGGGCCGCAGTCCATGCCCCAGTTCGACCTCGACCGGACGACGCTGCCGCACAGCACGATCCTGACAGTCCGCCGGTCGGGCGTGACGCCCTTCGCGGACGAGCCCTACTCGCCCTTCTTCAAGGAGGTCGCGCCGTACATCGAGTTCGCCGTCACCGCGATCCACGTCGGCGACGTGCTGCCGCTGTACCAGGCCCCGGCGTCGTGGGAGGCGCTCGCGACCGACTTCGGGCGCTACGTGTTCAAGCGCCGCGGCGGCGCGACGGGGCCGGTCGCCCAGCAGGCCCGGTCCGTCGCCGACCCGGCCGCGCCGGACTCGGTCCGCCTCGCGGCCATCGTGTCGTGGGTCCAGACCAACATCGAGGCCGTCGACGAGGGCGGCGCGACCGACCTCCGGGGCGCGCTCCAGCAGCGCCGCGCCAACGACCTGCTCATCACCGGCCTCACCCAGGCGATGCTCGAGGAGTCCGGCATCGACGCCGAGTTCGTCCTCATCCACCCGGCCAGCGAGGGTTACTTCGACCCGCAGTTCGTCGACGTGCGCCAGTTCACGGCCCCGGCCGTGCTCGTGCGGCTCGAGGGCACGGACCGCGTCGTATTCCCCTACATCGCGGGCCTGCCGGTGACGTACCTGCCGGAGGCCTACCAGGGCGCGACGGGCATGCGCCTCTCGGCCGAGGGCCTCGGCGGCTTCGTCCGCCTGCCCGCCGGCGACCTCTCGCAGACGACCGTGGACCAGACGGTCGACGCGACCGTCGACGCCGAGGGCGTCGTGCGGGTCGAGGAGACGGCGACGCTGCGCGGGGCCGCGGCCTTCGGCGTCCGCCGCACCTTCCGCGATCTCAGCCCGGCCGAGCGCGAGGAGGCCGCGCGCGGGTTCGTGACCTACGGCGAGGGCGCGTTCCGCGATTTCTCGTACGAGCTCGGCGGTGAGAGCCCGGCGGCCGAGGCGCTCACGCTCACGCTGCGCTACACCGTCGAGGACCTCGTCACGGTCACGCCCGAGGAGGTCCTGTTCCAGACCGGCGGCCTGCTCTCGCCAGCCGGCCTCAGCGACGAGGAGCCGGCGACCGGCCGCCGCCGCAACCCGATCCGGATCTACCACAACTCGGCGCTCAACAAGACCGTCCGCGTCCACTACCCCGACACGTGGACGCTCGCGACGCCGCTCGCGGACGTCCGCGAGGAGTCGCGCTTCGGGCGCTCGACGGGCGGCTACACGTCCGCTGCGGGCCTGCTCACGGCGACGCAGCAGACCATGCTCCGGGCGTCGACCGCGCCGGCGACCGAGGCCGCCGCGCTCGGCCGGCTCACTGGGGCCGAGTCGCGGCT
>JAYWIE010000703.1:0-1751 GCA_043789155.1 Rubricoccaceae bacterium
TCGCGCCGCCGGACGACGAGGGCCTCGAGGCCGCGCCGCGCCGCGCGCCGCGCCCCGTCGGCGCGCAGACCCCCGAGGCCTTCGCCGAGGACTACCTCCGCCGGCAGTCCGGCGACGACGTCTCGGACCTCATCGGCCTCTACGGCGACGCCGTCCGCTACTACTCGATGGGCCGCGTCGGCGCGCAGGCGATCTTCGACGACAAGGACGCGTACTTCCGGCGCTTCCCGGACCGCTCGTACGGGCTCGCCTCGGCCGTGCAGGTCACGCCCGGCGCGGGCGGCACGGCCACGCTCCGCTTCGACTACGACTACTCGGCCGGCGGCGGGGCTGGCGGCGAGCGCGCCGGGCAGGCGTGGACCGAGCTCGACGTCGTCCCCTCGGGCGGCACCTACACCATCACCGGCGAACATGGCTCGGTCTACTAGTCTCGCCGCGCGCGGCGCGGTCGCCGTGCTCGCGGCCGTCAGCCTCACCGGCTGCGGGGGCGTCCGCCAGGCCGTCGGGCGCGTGCTCGGCGGCGGGCCGGACACCGTCGTCGACGCGCACGCGGTCACGCTGCTGCGGCCGGGCTGCACGACCGTCGCCGCGCGGACGATCCGCCACGGCTACTCCGTGCTGACGCCGAGCGCCGGCACGCTGAGCGGCGGCACGCCGCTCGTGGTCGAGCCCGCGGGCCTCTTCGAGGGGCCCGCCCTCGTCGGGACGTTCGTGTTCCGGTACGTCCCGCCGCACGTCGGCGAGACGTGGGACGAGGCCCGCGCGGCGGCCGAGACGACCGAGACGCGCGTCGCGGTCGCGGCCGTGGATGTCGAGCTGCCGGACGTGCGGGCCTACCTCGACCGCTTCTGCGGGCCCGCCCCGCCCGGCGAGGGCGAGACCGGCGAGCCGATCCCGCGCGTGCCGCGGACGCCGTGAGCGCGGACGCTGTGCGCGTCGACCCCGCGAGCGCGGACGCTGTGCGCGCGGTCCGGCTCCTCGTGCTGGTGCTCGTGCTCGCCGCCACGCCGGCCCGCGCCAACATGGCGAGCCCCGTCACGCCGGGCACGCCCGCCGGCGAGCCCGCGGCCGCGCTCGCCGGCCTCCGCATCGCCCGCGAGACGCTGACGCTGGACCTCCGCCCGCTCGCGACCGCCCGCGGCGACATCCGCTTCGCGACCGTGGAGGCCGTCTACGGCCTCGTCAACGACGGCCCGGCGCGGCGGCTGCCCGTCGAGTTCGTCGCCCTCGGCCAGGACGCCGCGGCCGGGCAGGTGTGGGTGGACGAGCGGCCCGTCGCCGCGCAGCGCCTCGCGACCATGGCCGTCCCGCCGCTGTGGACCGGCATCGTGGCCGCGCCGAACTTCGAGGGCGACCAGATCCCGTTCGAGCAGGACACGAGCACGCCGAGCGGCCTCCGCTTCGTGCTGGACGTCGGGCCGGGCGCGCACCGCGTCCGCGTGCGGTACCGGGTGCAGGCCGGGTCCTTCGACGGTGGGCAGCATCCCAACCGGACGTGGCAGGTGGCGTACAGCCTCGCTCCGGCGCGCCTCTGGGCGGGCTTCGGGCAGCTGGACCTGGCGGTGCTCACGCCGCCCGGCTGGGAGGTGGCGACGTCGCTGCCGGTGCGCGCCGACGGGGACGGCCGCGCCGTCGCCCGCTACGCGAGCCTTCCCGGCGACGTGCTCGCGGTCTCGGTCCGCGCCCCGGTGCCGGCGGGGCGGCGGCCGCTGCACGCGCTCGCGTTCCTCGCCGCGCTCGTCGTGGCGGTC
>JAYWIE010000704.1:0-6085 GCA_043789155.1 Rubricoccaceae bacterium
GCTGGAAGGAGCGTCTTCATGGTCAGGATCCGGGCTGGACGCGGGCGAACACGTAGTGGATGGGGGTCGGGCGCGTCGAGCGCAGCTCGAGCACGTCGAGGCGCATCCCGCCGGGGCTGATGCGGTACTCGGTGGTGGTCCGCACCGGGATCTCGCCCTGCTGCACGACCAGCTCGACGCGGCTCTCGGTGACGAGCGTCGCGCCGCGGTCCTCGACGCGCGCGGTGACGGACTTGGAGCTGTCGGCGGTGAGGAACGCGCCAAGGTGGCGGTTGTCGGCCCACTGGTCCATCCGGACCGTCACGGCCGGCCCGCCGGTCACGACGCGCACCGAGTCGGTGGAGGTGCCGCCCTCGCGCGAGCCCGTCCAGTGGCGGACGACCGTGACGGCGTCGCCGTCGAGGGCGATCCGGAGGCCGAGGTTGGCCCACGGGTCGATGGAGGTGCTCGTAGACGCATCGAGACGCCAGGAACCGACGAACGCTGGAGCGAGAGCCTGAACCGGCCGGGACAGGGCCACAGTCCCGGCCGTGCTGCATCCGGCGAGGGCGGCGAAGGCGAGGAGGACGGCGAGGGGGAGGAGCGTGCGCATAGGGGTGTTTCAAATAGAAAACAACATTTTGTATGTGAACACTTGCAAGGTAATCGTCCGCGCCTGCATAGCAAGAGGCGATGTCACTTCCTGCTCCGTCGCCTCAGCAGACGGGCAGGGGTCTCGCCCGCGGAGCCGCGTCGAGCGCGCCGCCAGCAGTGCCGGCGGCGCGCGGCTGCCTGCGACCGACAGGCGTCCTCCACGGCCCGAGGCGCTCCGGGATCAGGCCGCCTGGAAGTCTCGGAGGTGGACCGCCTCGGCCCAGTCGCGCTCCGACGGCGTGAACGGTGCGGCGGCCGACGCCGCGGCACCGTCGCGGACCTGCGCCGGCGTGCTCGCGCCGCTCAGCACGAGCGACACGGCCGGGTCGTCCAGCACCCACCGGAACGCCGCCTGCGGGAGCGTCTCGACGTCGCCGCGGACGAGCGCGCCGAGGCGCTCGGCGTACGCGACCCGCTCCTCGATCTCGCCGGACGAGTACCGGGCGTTGAGGTGGCCCGCGCCGAACGCCGCGTCGCGCCCGAGCGTCCCGGAGAGGAAGCCGTTGGCGAGCGACTCGCGGGCGACGACGCCGACGCCGGCCTCGGCCATCTCGCCGATCAGCGCCGCCGCCTGCCGGTTCATCAGGCTGTACACGACCTGCACGGCCCCGATCTTCCGCTCGGCCGCCCACGCGCGTGCCATGCCCTCGGTCTGCTCGAACATCGAAACCGAGTGGCCGGCGACGCGCACCTTCCCCTCGTCGCGGAGCCGGTCCAGCTCCTCCCACACGTCGTCGGCGATGTCCTCGGGGCCGAACGGCGAGTGGAAGAACAGGACGTCGAGGTGGTCGGTGCCGAGGCGCCGGAGGCTGCCCTCGACCGACTCGCGCGCGCGCTGGGCGTCGAAGCGGCCATCGGGACGGGTCGAGTAGCGGCCGAACTTGGACGAGATCAGGACGCGGTCGCGGTCCGCGCCGAGGCCCTGGCCGAGCAGCGCCTCGGCGACGCCGTCCCGCTCGGCGTCGCCGTAGAGCGGGGCTGTGTCGAAGAACGTGATCCCGGCGTCGAGCGCCGCGCGGATCGTGCCGAGCGCGTCGGCGCGGCCGACGGCACCGTAGATCTGGGACGCGAGCGCCCAGGTGCCGAGGCCGACTTCTGAGGTGACGAGGCCGGTCTGGCCGAACGGGCGGGTGGTCATGGCCGGTGGCGCGCGAGCAGCGCGTCGATCGTGGGAGCGGTGCGGTCGACGAACAGCGCCAGCATCGCTGCGCCCTCGCCGGCCGAGGCACCGCGCGGGTCGTCGCCCCAGACGCCGTCGGCGTCGAGCGTCGGCGCTGGGCCGGGCGGGATGCGGGTGAGGTCGACGGTGTCGGGCGCGAAAAGGAGCTGGAACGAGGTCTCGCCGCGAGCGGCGTGGTTGGACGGGTACTCCGCCTGGATCGGCTCGAACGAGGGCACCAGGAGCACGTCCGCCTCGGGCGTCCGCCCGGAGAAGGCGGCGATCACCTCCCGGAGCGCGTCGACGTGCCCGCCGCCGCAGTGCCCGGTGACGACGACGACGACGCGGAACTGCTCCTCGACGAGCTGTTCCAGGAACTCGCGGCACAGCGTCCCGACCGTCCCGGCACCGTGCTCGATCGTGTGCGGGAAGCCCTTGAACGGCTTGATCGTGTCCGTGCCGACGTAGACCGGCGGCAGGACGACGCCGCCCGTCCGCGCGGCGAGCGCGCAGCACTGCCCGAGCGCCTGCATCCCGTCGAGGCCGACGGGCGCGTGGACGCTGTGCCACTCGATCGCGCCCCACGGGAGGTACGCGACAGGCGTTCGGGCGCGGATCGGCTCGATCTGGTCCGGCCGCAGCCGTTCGAGTCGGCCCCAGAGGGGAGCGGGCATGGAGGTGAAACAGCGATGTGGCTGTTTGATATATGGAACAACATTTTACTTGTAAACTATCGCGAGCGGATGATATGTTCCTCGCGTGCAGGGCTTGCGGGCTCCGAGATGCCTTTTCGACGCATCCTGCGCGTGTGGTGTGAGCGGCCCCGGTGCGCCGCGACGCGGGCATGTGCCCCGCGGCGACCGACGGCCCGGTCGCGCTGAGTCCAGACGGCGGCGGCTGCCCTCGTCCGTCGCGCCGTGCCCGGTCCCCCATTCCCTCCTCCCGATGACTGCCCTCGCCTCCGTTCGCTCGGTGTCGTTCCCCGCCTCGGCACCGCCTGCCGTGGGTGCCGCTGCCGCCGTCATCCGGCGGTCGCTCGGTCTCTCGGAAGACGCCGCGGCGGGCGGGCCCGGCCTGACGCTCAACGTCGCGTCCGGCCCCGACGCCGGCCCCGAGGGCACCGGCGGCGCATGGGTGTGGGCGCGCATCGCAGCCGACGGCACGGGCGAGCTCACGGCGTCGGCCCCGTCGTTCCTCTACGCGCTCGCCCAGATGCTCGCCGACGGCGCGCTGGACGGCCGGGACCTTGCGGGCGGCCTGCTGCTGCCGGTGAGCTTCCCGTTCCACCGTCCGCTGTTCGACACCGTCCTGACGCAGGTGGCGCGCACGGAGCGCGGCTTCGAGCCGGAGCCGTATGTCCGGGGCCTCGCCCGCGCCGGCTACACGCACCTCGAGGTCAACGGGCTCGCCTGCCAGGTCCCCTTCGAGCCGGGCGTCCCGACGGAGTACTACAACCAGTTCTACACGTACTGCCCCGGCTTCAACCACTTCGTCGACAGCACCTACTCGCGCGGGATCTACCCGGCCGAGTACCTCCAAGCCAACCTGCGCCGGATGCAGCACATCGCCGAGATCGGGCGCGACTACGGCCTCACGCCGGGCCTGCTGTGCTTCGAGCCGCGGAGCTTCCCCGAGACGTTCTTCCAGCGCTACCCGACGCTCCGCGGCGCGCGCATCGACCACCCGTTCCGGTCGCACCTGCCGCGCTACACGCTCGCGCAGGACCACCCGGCCGCCCGCGACCACTACCGGCAGGTCATGCGGGCGATGATGGACGCCGTCCCGGACCTCGGCTACCTCTCGGTCTGGAGCAACGACAGCGGCGCCGGCTTCGAGCACACGGCGTCGCTCTATGTCGGCCGCAACGGCGGGCCGTACATGATCCGCGAGTGGCGCGAGCACGACCGGATCGCCGAGACGGCCGGCACGAGCGCGCTTCGCTGGCTGCGCCTGATCCAGGAGACGGCCGCCGAGGTCAACCCGGCCTTCGAGGTCTCGCTCCGCATTGAGCCGTTCAAGGTCGAGCACGAGACGCTCCTCGCCGGCATGGGCGACGGCCTGACCGTCGAGGCCCCGTCGATGCTCGTCCGCGGCTACGACCTGCCCTACGCGCACACGCGCTACCCCGAGCAGACAAGCGCCGCCGGCACGATCCACCACACCGAGATGACGGACGCGGAGCGCGCGCTCATCGCCGAGCACCGCGGCCGCGGCTTCGAGCCGAAGCTGACCTACGCGCCGGGGTCGAGCTTCAACATGGAGCCGCTGCTCGGCGTCCCCTTCCCGCGGATGCTGCACCGCAAGCTGACCGCGCTCCGCGACGTCGGTGCCAAAGCCATCAGCGCCTTCGGCGGGCTCCTCGACCTCGAGAAGACGCCCTTCTGGCCCAACCCCGACGTCATCCGAGCGGCGCAGTTCACGCCCGACACGCCCGTCGGCGACGTTCTGCTCGCCGCGGCGCGGCGCTGGGTCGGCGACGTGCGGGCGGCGGCCCTCGTCGCGGCGTGGGACGCCGTCGAGGACGCCGTCTCGCACCTGCCGATCGTGCCGCTCTACAGCAACTTCGGCTTCGTCTGGCTGCGGACGTGGGTCCGCCCGCTCGTCCCCGACATCGAGGCGATCCCGCTCGCCGACCGGCTCTACTACGAGCGCTTCCTCGTCAGCACGGCCAACAACCCGGCCATCAACGACCTTGGCCGCGACGTGCTCTTCGAGCTCATCTCCGAGGACTCCGGCCGGCGCATGGCCGGGCAGTTCGACGCCAACGTGCTGCCGCGCCTCGACGCCGCCCTCGGCCAGATCGACGCCTCGCTCGCCGCAGCGGCGAGCGGCGCGGCGGCGGGCGGCGCGACGGCAGTGTTCCAGGACCTCCGCGACCGCGCCGAGGCGTTCCGCTGCTGGTCCGTGACGCAGCGCAACACCTGCGCCTGGGTCGGCGACGTCTACGGCTTCCTGGCCGCGACGACGGAGGAGGCGCGCGACGTCCACCGCGCCGGCATCCAGCGCACCATCGACCTCGACCTCGACAACACGCGCCGCCTGCTCGCGCTGTGGGAGTCTACGGCAACCGCCTTCATGCTCGTCTCCGGCGTCGGCGAGACGAGCTTCGTCTTCGGCGAGAACTTCGGCGACCTGCTGCGCCGCAAGCTCGAGCTCACCGAGGCGTACCGCGACCGCGACCCGGCCATCGACGCCGACATCCTCTGGCGCCTGCCCTGAGCCAGGCCGGCGCTACGTCAGCACCACGACGAGGCTGCGCGGGCCGTGCGCGCCGACGACCATCGCCTGCTCGATGTCGGCCGTCTTGGACGGGCCCGCGACGAAGACGCCGAAGGCCGCGGCCGGGCCGAGCGCGGCGTAGGCGTCGTGCAGGTCGGCCACGAGCCCGCCGGCCGGCAGGACGATGGCGACGTGCTGCGCGAGGAACGCGGCACCGCGCGGCACCGGGTCGGCGAGCCAGACGGCACCGTTCTCCGCCACGCCGAGCGTCGCCCCGGCGACGAGGACCTCGACCGCGGCCATCTCGGCCGCGGGCGCGTCCGGCGCGAGCGCGTGCGAACCGGCGAGCGGAGCCGACGCGAGCGTGACGAGGGCGGGTGCCTCGGGGAACAACTCGGCCAGGACGTCCCGCACGTCTCGGCCGCGGCCGTCCACGAGCGTGCCGTTCGCGGCGGCGAGCGCCTCGGTGAAGCGGGCGACGAGTTCGCCCGGAGGCGGCCCTCCCGAGAACGACGGGATGTCCGGGAGCGGCGTCTCGGCGGGCCGGGCGGCCCGGACGGCGGCGAGAATGTCGGTGCGGGCGCTCACGGCTGTGCGGGGCGGTTGCGGCGCGCCCACTCGCGGAACGTCTCGTCGGGCGCGTCGGGAAGGTCGCGCGTACGCGTCCACGCGCGGACGAGCGCGGCGGGCATCCGGCGCAGGAGCGCCGGCATGAGGCGGCCACCGAGGCGGTGGAGGCCCGGCCGCCCGAGCCCGAGACCCGTCGCGCGCAGCATCGCCCGCTTCCACCACGGCACGGCCTTCGCGTCGGTCACGACCTGCCGCCAGTCGTAGAGCATCTCGTCGATCGGGATGCGGACCGGGCAGACGGCCGAGCACGAGCCGCAGAGCGTCGAGGCGAACGGCAGCGCGGCGTAGCGGTGGAGGTCCAGCCCCGGCGTCAGGATGGACCCGATGGGGCCGGGGACGGTCGCGCCGTAGCTGTGGCCGCCCGAGCGGCGGTACACCGGGCACGTGTTGAGGCACGCCGCGCAGCGGATGCAGCGCAGCGAGGCGCGGAAGCCCGGCCGCGCG
>JAYWIE010000705.1:0-6083 GCA_043789155.1 Rubricoccaceae bacterium
CTCGACGACCGCGGCGGCTGGCTCAACCGCGACTCCGCCGACTGGTTCGCCGACTACGCCACCGTCGTCGCGGACCGGCTCGGCGACCGCGTCCACCGCTGGATCACGCTCAACGAGCCGTGGGTGGTGATGGACGGCGGCTACGTCACGGGTAGCCTCGCGCCCGGCCACCGGGTCCTGGCCGAGGCCCCGCTCGTCGCGCACCACCTGCTGCTCGCGCACGCGCGCGGCACCGCCGCCCTGCGCGCCGCCGGTGCCCGCGAGGTCGGCATCGCGCTCAACATCGAGCCCAAGGTCCCGGCGACGCAGGAGCCCGCCGACGTCGCCGCGACCGCGCGCGCCGACGCCTACATGAACCGCATCTTTCTCGGCCCCATCGTCTCGGGCGCGTACCCCGGCGAGCTGGCCGACGTGTTCGGGGACGCGTGGCCCGACTTCCCCGCCGCCGACCTCGCCGAGATCCAGACGCCGACGGACTTCTTCGGCATCAACTATTACACCCGGGCCGTCGTGCGCGACGCGCCGGACGCCCTGCCGGACCGCGCCGCGCGCGTCCGGCAGCCGCGCCACCCCTACACCGAGATGGGATGGGAGGTCTACGCCCCCGCCTTTCGGGACCTCCTGCTGTGGGCGCACGAGCGCACGGGCGGCGCGCCGCTCTACGTGACCGAGAACGGTGCCGCGACGGCCGACCCGCCCCAGCCGCTGAACGGGCGCGTCGACGACCCGCTGCGGGTCGCCTACCTCCACGACCACCTCCTCGCCGTCGCCGAGGCCCGCCGCGCCGGGGCCGACGTCCGGGGCTACTTCGCGTGGTCGCTGCTGGACAACTACGAGTGGAGCCTCGGCTACGGCAAGCGGTTTGGCCTCGTCCACGTCGACTTCGAGACGCAGGTGCGGACTCCCAAAGCGAGCGCTGCGTTTTACGCCGAGGTTGTCCGGACGCATGGTGCGAGTCTCGGCCACGCGCCGTGGATTCCGACGACAGCCGCGGCTGCCCCTGCGTCCGGCGGAACGTTGCCCCGTCCGCCTCAGGGCTGACCTGGAGATCGTACCCGGTGCCTGCCCGGCGGTGAGCCGCGCGCAGGGCCTGCTCCAGTCGCCCCTGATGGCGACTGGTGCGCTCGTCGCGGCACGAGGCTCGTGATTCGGAGGGCCTCTGCCTCAGGTGCGACAACTCCTGCCGACCCCAATCTCTTTACTTCGTCATTCCCGCGCAGGCGGGAATCCAGCCTTTTCGGGGCATCCGATGGATCCCCGCCTGCGCGGGGATGACGTTGGGTTGGAGTTTCCGTACAGGCCCTAGTCTGGCGTCCTGAGACCCCTGGTTGGAAGGACGACAACGAACGTGGCACCCGCGCGCTCCCCCGGGTCGACTCGGATCGAGCCACCGTGGGCCTGAACGATCGCCCGGCTCACCGAGAGGCCGAGCCCGCTAGCGCCCGCCGGCCGGCCGGCGACCTGGGCGAGAGGCTCGAAGATCCGCGTGCGCCAACCGGGCGGAATCCCGGGCCCGTCGTCGGCGACCGAGATCGCCACCGTCTCTTCGTCCATCTCGGCCGACAGGCGGACGTGCCCGCCCGGACCGACGTAGCGGAGCGCGTTGGAGACGAGGTTCGAGAGAACGAGCGAGAGGCGGTGTGCGTCGGCGCGGAGGTGCGTCCCTTCCGAACCGTGCACGACCAGGACAGACGCGCCCTGGGCCTCCGCCTGAGCCGCGAACCGGGTGGCCGCCTCGCCGAGGAGCCCGCAGACGTCGACATCGCCGAGGTCGAGGGCAGCCTGACCGGCCTCCATCCGGGCGAGGTCGAGGAGGTCGCCGACGAGGGTCGAGAGCCGGCGCTGCTCGTCGAGGGCGACGTCAAAGAGGTCGCGGTCCCGCTCGTCGAGCCGCTCGGCGACGGGGCCGCGGAGCATCCCGAGGGCCATCTCCAGCCCCGTCAGCGGCGTCCGGAGCTCGTGACTAGCAGCCTGGACGAAGTCGCTCTTGAGCTGTTCAACCTCGCGGAGCCGCGTAAGGTCGCGGAGGAGGAGGACGGCCGACGGCGGCCCGCCGGACAGTCCACCGAGGACCGTCACGACGTACTGGACGTGCTGGCCGGCCGCGTCGGCGACGAACCGGGGCGGGGCGTTCGGGCCCGCGCCGAGTCCGCCTCCGAGGGCGTCCCGGACGGCCGCGACGAGCCAGCGGTCGGCGACAACCTCGTCAAGGAGCCGGCCCGGGGGGAGCGAACCGAGCGCCCGCTCAGCCGCAGGATTGGCTGCCGAGACGCGCATACCGGCGTCGACGACGACGAGCCCGTCGTCCATCGCTTGAAGCACGGCGTCCGTCTTCCGCTTCTCGCCGAGGAGGCGGTCGACGTTGAGCGTGTCGTAGTCGCGGAGCGCCCCGGCCATCGCGGCCATCGCGCGGGAGAGTCCTCCGAGGTCCTCGTCGGTCGGCGTCGGGAGCGTCACGTCGTAGCGGCCGCGCCCGATCTCGTCCGCAGCCACGCGCATGGCCCGGAGCGGGCGGACGAGCGCCGAGGCGAGGGCGAGGCTGAACGCGAGGCCCACAGCGAGCGCGGCCACGCCTACGCCGAGGGTGAGCCGGAACGCCCGACGGGCGTCGCGCTGGGTCTGCGCGCTTGCGGCCACCATCGCGGCCTGGTTCACCGAGCGGAGCCGGGCAGCTTCGGCCCGCACGGCCGCGAAGGCGGGGAACAGGAACGCCCGGTACGGGCCCACCCCGCCCGGGACGGCCGTGCGCGCCGCGGACCGGTACGCGCCGAACGCCGTCCGGAGGGCGGCCACGACGTCCCCCTCGCCCGGCTCGGTCAGGTTGGCCGCGGCGCGCCCGAGCCAGACCTCGAACGAGTCGGCGTAGGCGTCCGTCTGGGCCCGCCCGCCGACGTCTCCGGCAAGCACGAGGAGCGTCCCGCTGTCCATCCGCTCGAGAGCGTCGACCATCCCGTTCGCGGCCTGGATCGAGCCGTAGTTCCGGGCGAGGACGCGCGTTCCGGCACCGCCGAGCCGGCCGGTCGCTGTGAGCGCGACGGCGAGGACGACGGCGACGAGGAGCAGGACGAGGCCGTAGCCGGCGAGGACACGGGCGCGGAGGGAACGGAGCACGGTGGCGGGGGAAGGCCGGCGGCTAGTTTCGCCACGGAAGACCACCGCCGCCCCGCCCGTGCCCACTGCGCTCATCGTCGACGACGAGGCCAACATCCGCCGCGTCCTCGCCCGGTGCCTGGGCGACCTCGGCGTCCGCCCGACGATGGCGGCGACGGGGGCCGACGCGCTGGGCGAAGCCCGGCGGACCGCCTTCGACCTCGTCTTCCTCGACCTCCGGCTCGGTGCCGAGAACGGCCTCGACCTGCTCCCGCAGCTCACGGCGCTCCTGCCGCAGGCGACGATCGTCGTGGTCACGGCCTACGCCGACATCGAGACGGCCGTCGAGAGCGTCCGCCGCGGTGCGGCCGACGTTCTCGCCAAGCCGTTCTCGCCGGCCCAGGTCGCCCTCGTCGTCGACAAGCTCGCCCGAGCACGGGCGCTGGAGCGGGACGTCGCCGCGCTCCGGCTCGCCGCCGGCTCGGACCCGGTCGTGCTGGAGAGCCGGAACGAGCGGGTCCGGGGTGTCCTCGCCCTCGCCCGGCAGGCGGCGGCGAGCGACGCGACGGTTCTCCTGACGGGCGAGAGCGGGACGGGCAAGTCGAGCCTTGCCCGAGCCGTCCACGGCTGGAGCACGAGGGCGGCGGGCCCGTTCGTGACCGTCTCGGCACCGGCCGTGAGCGGGAGCCTGCTGGAGAGCGAGCTGTTCGGGCACGCCAAAGGCGCGTACACCGGGGCCGCCTCGGAGGCACCCGGCCGCGTGGCCCTCGCCGACGGAGGGACCCTGTTCCTCGACGAGATCGGCGAGCTCCCCCTCGACCTCCAGCCGAAGCTGCTCCGGCTCCTCCAGGAGCGGACCTACGAGCGCGTCGGCGACCCGCGTGAGCGCCGCTCGGACGCACGCCTGGTCGCGGCGACGAACCGGGGCCTCGCGGCCGAGGTCGCAGCCGGCCGGTTCCGCGAGGACCTCTACTACCGGCTCAACGTCATCGAGGTGGAGCTCCCGCCGCTCCGCGAGCGTCCCGAGGACGTCGTCCCCATCGCCGGCCAGCTTCTCGGGCACTTCGCGGCGAAGGCCGGTCGCCCGGGCCTCGCGTTCACGCCCGACGCCGAGGTGGCCCTTGGCGCTCACGTGTGGCCGGGCAACCTCCGCGAGCTCCGCAACGCCGTCGAGCGGGCGACCATCCTGGCGGCCGGCGACGCCATCGGACCTGATCTCTTCCCGTTCGCGACCGGGCCCGCCCGCCGCGGCGACATCCATGTGGGCGACGCCGTCACGCTCGCTGCTGTCGAGGAGGCCCACGTCCGCCGGATCGTCGCGTCGGCCGCGTCTCTGGACGCGGCAGCGGCGACGCTCGGAATCGACCGGGCGACGCTCTGGCGCAAGCGGAAGGAGTACGGGATGTAGCCCGCCTGGGGCCGGCCCGCCGCGCCCGGCACGTCGCGCTCTGCAACGCGGCCGGCGCGGGCGCGGTGCAGCGTGCAACACGGGTGCGGGAGCCGACGGCGAACCGGGGCCGCAGGGGGCGGTCGCGGAGGCCGGCACAGCGCTGGCATGGGGGTGCAGGTCACCCCCATGACGGTGCCCAACCGCGCCGTCCGTCCCCACCGCTTCTCCCCATTGGCAACCTCTCTTCTGCGCCGGGTCGTCGGCGCTCCCCGCGACCCGGACGACCCGAAGACCTACCACACGATCTCGCTCGTCGCCCTGCTGGCCTGGGTCGGCCTCGGTGCCGACGGCCTCTCGTCGTCCGCGTACGGCCCCGACGAGGCGTTCCGCGCGCTCGGGCCGTACACGTTCCTCGCCGTCGCGCTCGCGCTCGCGACGACGCTGACGGTCCTGGTGATCTCGGTCGCCTACTCGCAGATCATCCGGCGCTTCCCGTACGGCGGCGGCGGCTACGTCGTCGCGACCGAGCTGCTCGGCAAGAAGTGGGGCGTCGTCTCGGGCAGCGCGCTCCTGATCGACTACGTCCTCACGGTCTCGGTCTCCGTCGCCGGCGGGGCGGACCAGATGTTCAGCGTGCTCCCGCCCGGGTGGGCGGGCTACAAGCTCGTCGTCGAGGCGGCGACGATCGGCCTGCTGATCCTGCTCAACCTGCGCGGCGTCAAGGAGTCCGTGACGATCCTCGCGCCGATCTTCGGGCTGTTCCTCGTCACGCACGCGATCCTCATCGTCGGCGGCTTCCTGACGCACGCCGGGGCCGTCCCGCAGGTGGCGGCCGACGTCCAGCAGGGCTTCCAGGGCGGGCTCGCCACGCTCGGCGCGGCGGGCCTCTTCGGCGTCTTCCTCCGGGCCTACTCGATGGGTGCAGGCACGTACACGGGCATCGAGGCGGTCTCGAACGGCATCCAGATCATGCGCGAGCCGAAGGTCCGCACGGCCGGGCGGACGATGCTGCTCATGGCGGTCTCGCTCGCGGTCACGGCCGGCGGCATCCTCATCCTGTACCTCCTGTTCCAGGTCGCGCCGGTCGAGGGCAAGACGCTCAACGCGGTCCTGCTGGACAGCTTCGCCGGCAACTGGCGCATCGGCGGCTTCCCGGCCGGGCACGTCTTCGTCGTCGTCGCGCTCGGGACCGAGGCGGCGCTGCTGTTCGTCGCCGCGCAGGCCGGCTTCATCGACGGCCCGCGCGTGATGAGCTCGATGGCGCTCGACGGCTGGCTGCCGCGCCGCTTCGGGCAGCTCTCGGACCGGCTCACGATGCAGAACGGCGTCCTCCTGATGGGCCTCGCGGCCATCGCGACGCTCGTCTACACGCGCGGCAGCCTCACGGCGCTCGTGACGATGTACTCGATCAACGTCTTCGTGACGTTCTCGATCTCGCAGTTCGGGATGCTCCGCTTCTGGGCGACGCACCCGGCCGAGCCCGGCCGGGCGCGCGGCTTCCTCATCCACGGCGTCTGCTTCGTGCTCTGCGCGGGCATCCTCACGGGCGTCGTCTACGAGAAGTTCGCCCTCGGCGGCTGGGTCACGGTCGCCGTGACGGGGA
>JAYWIE010000706.1:0-1750 GCA_043789155.1 Rubricoccaceae bacterium
CACGCGGCCGCGCTCGCCTTCCCGGCGGGGCTCGCGGCCGCGGCGGCGCTCGCGGCGACGGTCTGGCTCACGGGCGCGTTCCACGAGGACGCGCTCGGCGACACGTTCGACGGCTTCGGCGGCGGCTGGCAGCGCGACGAGATCCTGCGCATCATGCGCGACAGCCGGCTGGGCACGTACGGCACGGTCGCGCTCGTGCTCACGCTCGGCGCGCGGTGGGGCGCGCTCGCGAGCCTCGCGCCGGCGGCCGTGCTGCCGGCGCTCGTCGCGGCCCACGTGCTCGGGCGCTGGACCGCGCTGCCGCTCATCCTGTGGCTGCCGTACGTCCGCGAGACCGGCACCGGCAAGCCGTTCGCGGCGAGCGTGACGCCGGCGCGCCTCGCCGCGGGCACCGCGTCGGCGCTCGGGTTCGCCGCGCTCGCGCTCGGCTGGGCGGCCGTGCCCGTCGCCGCGACCGTCACCGGCGTCGCGCTCGTCGGCGGGCGCTACGCCCGCGCGCGCATCGGCGGCATGACGGGCGACGTGCTCGGGGCCGTGAACCAGCTCGCCGAGCTCGCGGCCTACCTCGTGCTCCTCGGCGACTGGCCGCGCGCGGCCGCGCGCGTCGCCGCCGCCGTCGCTCCTGCCGTCGCCGCGTGGACGTCCGGTGCCGCGCCGTGACGCTGCACCTGCTCCGCCACGCGCCCGCCGCCGGCACGGCCGGCCGCTGCATCGGCCACACCGACGTGCCGCTCGCGCAGCCGGACGCCTTCGCGGCCGTCGCCGCGGCGTGGCCGCACGGCCGGCCGGACCGCCTCGTCGCGAGCGACCTCGCACGTGCGGCCGCCTCGGCGGCTCCGCTCGCAGCCGCGTGGGGCCTCCGGGCGGAGACCGAGCCGCGCCTGCGCGAGATGGACTTCGGCCGCTGGGACGGCCGGCCGTGGGCCGAGATCGAGCGCGACGACCCCGACGCGCTCGCGGCCTGGATGTCCGACTGGACGGCCACGCCTGCCTCCGGCGGCGAGTCCTTCGCGGACGTCCAGGCGCGCGTCGGCGACTGGCTCGATTCGTTGCCCGCAGGCGGCAAGACAGACGGCGAGACCGTCGCCGTGGCTCATGCCGGCGCGATCCGCGCCGTCCTCGTGCGCGTGCTCGGCCTCGACCCGGCCCACGCCTTCCGCCTCGCCGTCGGCCACGGCGCGCTCACGACGCTCCGGCTGGACCCGCCCGAGCTGCTCGTCCTCAACCGCCCCCTGCTGCCGTGACCCGCCGACTCTGGCTGCTCGCCCTCGTGATGCTCGCCGGCTGCGTCGCCGGCGGCTGCCGCGACGGTGCGCCCGCTGCCGACGTGCCCGCTGTGCAGACGGTCACGGACGACGTCGGGCGGACGGTCGAGGTCCCGGCGCGGCCATCGCGCGTCGTCCCGCTCGCGCCGAGCCTCACCGAGATGCTCGCCGCCGCCGGCGGCCTCGGCCGCATGGCCGCCCGGACGCCCTACTGCGACTGGCCTGCGGCCGCGCGCCGCCTGCCGGCCGTCGCGACGTACCCGCTCGACCGCGAGGCGCTCGTCGCGCTCGGCGCGGACCTCGTCGTCGGCACGGACCAGATCAACGACCCGGCCGAGGGCGACGCGCTCGGCGCGCTCGGCGTGCCGGCCGTCTACTTCCGCTTCACCGCCCTCGCCGACGTCCCGCGCGTGCTGCGGCGTCTCGGCGGCCTGCTCGGCACCGCCGACACGGCCGAGGCGGCCGCGCGGCGCTTCGAGGCGCGC
>JAYWIE010000707.1:0-6075 GCA_043789155.1 Rubricoccaceae bacterium
GCCGTCGCGCGCGTGCCCGTCGTGCGGTAGCGCCGCGTCAGCCGGTCACGATGCGGACGGCCTCGATGCGGTTCGCCGCCGCCGTCGCCACCGTCAGCGTTAGGCCGTCCATCGCGAACTGCTCGCCCTCGGCCGGCACGTGCCCCGCGTGCGCGAGCAGGCACCCCGCGACGGTGTCGTAGTCGCCTTCGGGCAGCCGGATGCCCGTCGCCTCGGCCAGGTCGTCCAGCTCGACGCGGCCCGCGACCAGGACGGTCCGGTCGTCGATGCGCCGGATCGGGGCCGCGGCGGCGTCGTGCTCGTCGCGGATGTCGCCGAAGAGCTCCTCGAGCAGGTCCTCGATGGTCACGATGCCGGCCGTGCCGCCGTACTCGTCCACGGCGACCGCCATCGACGCGCCGCCGCGCAGGAAGTCGAAGAGCAGGTCGCGGGCGGGCTTGGACTCGGGCACGAGGCGCGCCGGCCGCAGGATCGCTCCGAGCGAGGCCGGCGCGTGGAACAGGTCGTGCGCGAGCACGACGCCCACGACGCGGTCGATGGAGCCGCGGTACACCGGCAGCCGGCTGTGGCCCGTCTCGACGAACACCTGGCGGACGTCGTCGATCGTCGCCGCCTCGTCGACGGCCCGGATGTCGGTCCGCGGCACCATCGAGTCCTTGACGCGCAGCGTGCGCAGCTCGAAGACGTTGGTGAGGATCTCGGACTCCTCGTCGTCGAGCGCGAGCGCGCCCGTCTCGCGGGACTCGCGGATGACGAGCTCGAAGTCGCGGCGCAGGAACTGCTGCATCGAGTCCGCCGGCGTGCCTGTGGCTCTGATGAGGAGCCGGCTCGCGCCGCCGGCGAGCTGGATCAGCGGCCAGAAGAGGTAGTACGTGACCTTGAGCGGGCCGGCGAGCGCGACGAGCGCGCCCGGCGACGGCTGCCGCAGCATGGACTTCGGCAGCACCTCGCCGAAGACGAGCACCACGAGCGACGCGACGAGCGTCTGCGTCACCAGCACGACGCCGGTCGGCGCGTCCAGCCCCGCCCGCACGAAGAGCGCCGTCAGCGGGCGGTCCAGCCAGATCCCGACGGCCGTCGAGTAGACCACGAGCGCCACGTTGTTGCCGACGAGCGTCGTGGTGAGCAGCGACCCGGGGTCGGCGAGGAAGCCCTGCACGACGCGCCCGAGCCCGCCCGACTGCCGCGCGCGGACCTCGGTCTTGAGCCGGTTCGCGGTCACGAACGCCGTCTCGGAGCCCGAGAAGAAGGCGCTCGCGACGAGCATGAGCAGGATCAGGGCAACGATCATGGAAGGAGGGAAGAGGGAAGAGGGAGGAGGAATGCAAAGAGCCCGATTTGGCCCTCCTCCCTCTTCCCTCCTTCCTTCCTCATCGCCCCTGGAACTCGGGCGTCTGGCGGTTGAGGAACGCGCCGACGCCCTCGACGAAGTCCTCCGTCGCGACGCACTGCGCGAAGAGGGCGGCCTCTTGCTGAAGGCCCTGCGGGAGCGGCAGGTCGCTCGTGCGGACGGCTTGGAGCGTCATCGCGACGGCGACGGGGGCCTTGGACGCGATCTTGAGCACCAGCTCGCGCGCGGTCTGGAGGAGCTCGTCCGCTGGCACGACGCGGTTGACGAGGCCCGTCTCGTAGGCGCGCTGCGCCGAGACGCGGTCGCCGGTGAGCAGCATCTCGAGGGCGATGCCGCGGCCGACGAGGCGCGGCAGGCGCTGCGTGCCGCCGTAGCCCGCGATGAGGCCGAGCTGCACCTCGGGCTGCCCGAACTGGGCCGTCTCCGCGGCGACGCGGAGGTGGCAGGCCATCGCGAGCTCGCACCCGCCGCCGAGCGCGAACCCGTTTACGGCGGCCACGACGGGCTTGGCCATCGTCTCGATCTGCGTCATCACGCCCTGCCCGCGCACGGCGAAGCGGTGCGCCGTGAGCGGGTCCATCTCGGCGAACTCGGCGATGTCCGCGCCCGCGGCGAAGGCCTTCTCGCCCGCCCCCGTCACGACGACGCCCCGGACGGCGGCGTCGGTGCGGGCGGCCCGGAAGGCGGCCGAGAGCTCGGCGACGAGGCGCTGGCTGAGTGCGTTGAGCGCGTCGGGCCGGTCGAGCGTGATGAGCGCGACGCCGTCCTCGTCGACGGCGTAGGTGATCGTCTGGAAATCCATCGGGAGAGAGGAGGGAAAAGGGAGGAGGAAGGAGGGGAAAGGCAAAGGCCGCTCGGTCTGCGCCCTCCTTCCTCTTCCCCCCTTCCTTTCAGCTGCGCGTGCGCCGCCGCGTGGCCGCGTCGTCGCCGAGGTCGAGGTCGTCGAGCTGGTCCAGCGCGGACGTGTCGAGCTTGCCCATGCGCGAGGCGTCGAAGGCCTCGACGTCGGCGTCGGTGAGCGAGGCCGGGTCGCCGAAGGCGTCGTCGAGCGCGTCCATGGACGCCTGCGTCTCCTCGACCTCGCTCATGAGCGTGTCGAGCTGGAACGAGACCTCGTCCGGGTTCTGCATCGTCAGCGACTGCTCGTAGACGTAGCGCGCGACGTCCTCGATGGTCGCGATCTGCGCGTCGACGATGGCGAGGTTCTCGCCGGCCTGCTTGAAGCGGTCGAGCCGCTTCTCGAGGATCGTGAGCCGGCGCTGCTTGATGGCCTTCACGCGCGGCGGGTCGCTCTCCATCTCGCGGCGCAGCGCCGTGATGGCGTCGAGGATGTCGGCCTCGCCCGTGCGCTCGGCGAAGCGCGTGTAGCGCTCGCGCAGCTGGAGCAGGTTCAGGTGGGCGTCGAGGAGGCCGTCGAGCTTGGCGAGGTGCGCGTCGAGCAGGCCCTGGCTCGCGTAGGGCAGCTTGGCGTAGTTGTCCTTGATCGCCTTCTCCATGTTGCGGAAGCGGACGTAGCGCTTCTGGCCGTCCTTCTCGAGCGTCCGGAAGACCTCGCGGTCGGTCGGGGCCTTGGCGCGCACGGCGGCGGCGCGGCTCCGGACGACCTTGCGGAAGCGCTCGTTGCGCGGCAGCACCCCGAGGTAGAGCAGCTCGGCCGCGGCGGCGAAGATCAGCGCGATGCTCGCCGCGGCCCCGCCGAGCACGATCGTCGAGACGAGCAGCGCCACGAGCAGGAACGCGAGGTTGGCCGGGGCCATGAAGGCCTCGCGCGTGTAGTTGAGCGGGTCGTCGGGCATGGGGGAGGGAAATGCGGTTTGAGGTTTAACGTTTAAGGTTTGAACGTTAGACCTTAAACGTTAAACCGCATTTCGGCTTTACTGACCTCTGGGGCGGCCGAGGGTTTTGGCGTCGCGCGAAGCGGCCGGGGCCGCGGGCGCCTCGGGCGGGAGCGGCGTGCGGCCGATGGTGCGGGCGGCGTCGGACGCGGGGCGGGACGTCCGCTCGCCCTCGGTCGCGCCGGCGTCGGCCTTCATCTGCCGGACGAGCTCGGCGGCCGTAGCCTGGCGCATCGCCTCGCGGTCGGCGTCGGCTGTGGCCCGGGCGGCCTCGCCCTCCATGGCGAGGTCGAGGCGCGCCTCCTGCGTCGCGGCGTCGCGCATGAGCGCGTCCGTGCCGGCGTCGGTGGCGGCCGTCAGGCCCGAGGCGTCCATCCCGCGCAGCGCGCCGAGGAGGGACGCCTTGCGCTGGACGTCGCGGTGCTGCTGCTTGAGGTCGCGGAGGCTGCGCAGGTGCGCCTTCTCCTCCTCCTTGAGACGCTCGAATTCTTCCGGTGACATTGAAAAGGGAGGTGGGAAGAGGGAGGAGGCAAGAGGGCCGGAAAACGCGGAAGAGCGGTAGAGCTTGCACCCCCTCCTTCCTCCTCCCTCTTTCCTCAGTTACTCCGTGCGGCTGCGCGTGCGGTCCGAGCCGGCGGCGTCGCCGAGGTCGAGGTCCTCGAGCGCGTCGAGCGCGGGCGTCTGGACGGCGGGTGCCTGGACGGCGGGGGCGGGCGCGTCCACACCCATCTCGAGCTTGAACTGGCGGACGAGCTCGGCCCCCTCGAGCTCCTTCGCGTCCTCCTCGATCGCCATCGCCTCGGTGTCGATCGAGTCCAGCGCCATCTCCATGCGCGCCTCGTTCTTGGCCGTCTGCTCGTTGACGCGGCGCACCATCTCGTCGTGCGTCGAGTCCACGCCGGCGACCTCGAACTGCTCGAGCGTGTCGGCGATCTTGGACTGCCACTTGGCGCGCTCGTGGGCGCGGAGGGCCTCCTTGGCCTCGCCGATCTTCTTCTCGCGCTCGCGCATGAAGGCCTTCTTGACCTGGAGCGACTTCTCGTACGCCTGCTCGGCGAAGGCGAGCTGCTCGGCCGTGCGCTGCTGCGCCTCCTTGATGCCCTGGAGCTGGACGGCGTAGCGCTGTGCGATGTCGTCGCGGCCGGCCGTGATGGCCGCCCGCACCTTGGACGTCAGGCCGGCCTGCTCGGCGGTGTAGCGGCGGTCCTCCTTCTGGAGCAGCATCACGTTGGCCTTCACCGTCGCGATGTTCTCGTTCATCTTCGGGACCTGGTCGTTCAGCTCCCGGATGTTCTGCTCCAGGATGAGCTTGGGGTCCTCCATCGCGGAGATCGCGCCGCCGAAGATCGAGGAGATCAGGCGCTGAAATCGCTTCCACATAGAATCGGCAGGGCAGGGGAGAGGCGGAAAGGTACCGTGCGAACCGCTAGGCAACGCCCCGGTTGCGCCATCCGTTCGCGTCGAGACGGTCGAGGACGAGCGGGCGGGCCGGGGCGGCCGCGTCGCCGATGGTGAAGGCGTCGCGGACGGCGTCCGGGCGGGCGCGAGACGGGTCGGAGGCGTAGAGCGTCGCGAGCGGCTCGCCGGCCTCTACGGGCTCGCCGGGCCGTTTGTTGAGCACGACGCCCGCGCGCGGGTCCACGGCGTCCTCCTTGCGGGCGCGGCCGGCCCCGAGCGCGAAGGCCGCATACGCGATCCGGCGCGCGTCGACGTCCGTCACGACGCCCGCGCGGTCGGCGGTGACCGTCGCGACGGGCGCGCCCGAGAGCCGCGCCGGGTCGTCAACGACGGCCTCGTCGCCGCCGTGGGCGCGGACGAGCCGGCGGAAGACCTCGAGCGCCGAGCCGTCCTCGAGCGCCCGCCGGGCGACGTCGCGGCCCTCGTCGGGCGTCGCGGCCTTGCCGCCGAGGCAGACCATCTCGCCGGCGAGCGCGAGCGTGACCTCGACGACGTCCTCGCAGCCGCCGCCGTCGGGCGTCTCGCCGCGCAGGATCTGGATCGCCTCGGCCGTCTCCGGCCCGTTGCCCGACGCCCGCCCGAGCGGGACGTCCATGTTCGTGAGAAGCGCGACCGTCGGCGTGCCGGCGTCGGTCGCCATCTGGACGAGCGTCTCGGCAAGCAGGCGCGCCTGCGCCTCGTCCGTCATGAACGCGCCCCTTCCGGACTTGACGTCGAGCACGAGCGCGTCGATGCCCTCGGCGAGCTTCTTGGACAGGATCGAGGCCGCGATGAGCGGGATCGCCTCGACGGTCCCCGTGACGTCGCGGAGGGCGTAAATCTTCTTGTCGGCGGGGGCGATCTCGGCCGTCTGCCCGATCATCACCGTCCCGACGTCCGCGAGGACGCGGCGGTACGCCGCGAGGTCCAGGTTCACGTCGAAGCCGGGGATGGCCTCGAGCTTGTCCAGCGTGCCGCCGGTGTGGCCCAGCCCGCGCCCCGAGATCATCGGCACGGGCACGCCGCAGGCGGCCACGAGCGGCGCGAGCACGATCGACACCTTGTCGCCGACGCCGCCGGTCGAGTGCTTGTCGACCTTCAGGCCGGGGATGTCGCTCAGGTCGAGGACCTCGCCCGAGTGCAGCATCGCCTGCATCAGCGCGACGCCCTCGGCCGGCCCGAGCCCGCGCGTGAACGCGGCCATGAGGAAGGCCGCCATCTGGTAGTCCGGCACGTCGCCGGCGGTGTAGGCGTCGACGAGCGCGCGGATGTCCTCGGGCGCGAGCGTGTGGCCGTCGCGTTTGGCGACGAGCAGGGGGACAGCGTTGAACGGCATCGAGTAGGCTGCGGGTAGCCGGACCGTACACGCGGCCGCGCCAAAGGTGCCCGGCGCGCGCCGGGCAGTACGGCCTCAGGCCATCGTGAGGCCGCCGTCGACGGCGAGGCACTGGC
>JAYWIE010000708.1:0-6069 GCA_043789155.1 Rubricoccaceae bacterium
GAGGCCGTCGGGCGGCTCGTCCACTTCTACGAGCACGCCGTCGCCGTGTCCGCCACGCTGCTCGGCGTCGACCCGTTCAACCAGCCGGGCGTCGAGACCTACAAGACGAAGATGTTCTCGCTGCTGGGCAAGCCGGGGGCGTAGGGAGAGGCCAGTGGGATGGGGCCATCGGGTGAACCCGAACCGGTGGCCAGTGCCGTCGGCTGACGCCGTCGAGGCAGCAGAGGAAGGCCGCGCCTGTCTGCCACTGGCAACTCCCCACTGGCTAGCGCGGCGCGCAGGTAGATGTCATCCTGAGCGAATGCGAAGGATCTCGACTCCCGGGTCCGAGCCGTCGCCACCGGCTGCGACAGACTGAACGAACGGCGTTGAGACCCTTTGAACTCGTCGCACGCATCCCTCAACTCCCGTACCGGCTGCGACAGACTGAACGAACGGCGTTGAGACCCTTTGCATTCGCTCAGGATGACACGATGCGCTTACAGCATCCTGATATCTGCCCACTGGCACCCGCCCCGCGAGGCCGCCCAGAACGTCAAAAAAGGCCGTCCACACCGTGGAGAACCGTGTGGACAACCGGCCCTCGTCCGGGGAGCGGTGTGGATCCGCAACGGGATGCTCGGGAACGGCTCCGTGTCAAGCCTCGTCGCTCCCCGGTCTGCGACAGGGTTGCCCACAGACGTCGCCGGTGGACGCGCGGCCGGGCTAGGCACGGGGTCCGGGTGTGGACAGGTGTGGACACGTGGACAACTGGCCCGGTAACACTCTGGACACACGCTGTCGCGACGTCCGGCGCGGCGCGCGATGTGGACGGCGGCGTGGACAGGCAGTCGGGTTGTCCACGGCGGCGCGGTCGGGTGAGGGCAACTCGGGTTGTCCCCATGTCCACAGGCTCTACTACTACCTCTTCTTTCCTAAATTATTAAAGAGAAGAAGAGAGAGGCGTGGAGAACCCGGCTCAGAGGCCAGGAGGGCTAGACCACGGTAGACCGACTAGAGCAGGCGTGATATAGATCAGTCGGAGGGGCAGCAGACCGCCCCACGCCTGTGCTCAGGGCATCGACGTCCGCCAGTCGATCCGCGAGACCTGCTCGCCGTCCGACCGCAGCCAGACGGCCCCGTCGTCGGCCGTCTGCACGACGTCCGCGCCGGCCGTGAGCCAGCGCGTGACCGGCTCCTCGTCCGGCAGCCCGTGGCGGTTGCGCCGCCCGACCGACACGACGGCGATGCGCCCGCCGTGGGCGCGGCCCCGCATGAGCGGCGCGCCCTGCGCCACGCCCGAGACCGCGGCCACGAACGGGACCGACGAGCTCGTCCGCGAGCCGTGGTGCCCGACCTTGACCACGTCCGCCTGGAGGAGCGCGGCGTAGCGGGCGACGATCTCGGCCTCGGCGGCCGTCTCGGCGTCGCCGGCGAAGAGCCAGCGCGTGCGGCCGTACTCGACGAAGAGCACGACCGAGGCTTCGTTGGCCCCGCCCGACGCCGCGAGCGCCCGCGACGGGCCGAGGACGCGGATGCGGACGGACGGGTCCAGGCGCAGCGCGTCGCCGGCCACGGCCGTCTGCGCGGCCACGCCGAGGGAGTCGGCGAGGCGCAGCGTGGCGGTCCACATCTCGGAGCCCTCGCGCTGCCCGTTGTGGACGAGCATCCGCACCGGGACCGCGCGCAGGACGGCGTCGATGCCGCCGATGTGGTCCGCGTGCGGGTGCGTCGCCACGACGGCGTCGAGGGCCGTGACGCCCATCCGGGCGAGGTGCGGCACGACGGTGCGCTCTCCTTCGTCGCGGCGGGGCGTCCGCTCGCCGGCGTCGATGAGGACGGTCCGGCCGTTGGGTAACGTGAGCAGGCAGGCGTCGCCCTGCCCGACGTCGAGGAAGACGGCGTCGAGGTGCGGGCGGGCGTCGCCGTGGGCGACGGACGTCCACGCGCCGGCCGCGAGCAGGGCAACCGATGCGATCCCGAGGCGGCGCACGGCGGCGGGGCGCGTCGCGAGGGCCAGCATCCCGATGCCGGCTGCCATCGCCGCGAGCGTGAACGGGCTCGTCACGAACCGCTCGACGGCCCAGCCGCCGGTCGCACCTGCGCCGGCCGCGCTCGTCCACAGCAGGCCGCGTACGCACAGCGCGCACGCGGCTCCGAAGGCGTCGGCCGCGCCGGGCCACCAGCCGGCGGTCGCCGCGGCCCCGAGGCTCGTGCCGAGCGCGACCGACGTCAGCGGGATCGCTGGCACGTTGAGCACGACGGCCGCGAGCGGCAGCCGCCCGAACCACGCCAGCAGGAGCGGGCCCGTCACGACCGTCGCCACGAGCGATGCGGCGAGCGAGCCGACGAGCGACCGGCGGAGCGGCCCGCGCGTCCACGACGCCGGGATGCGCGCGGTGAGGGCGGGCGAGCAGGCGACGAGCCCGCCGACGGCGGCGAACGACAGCTGGAAGCCGACCTCGAACAGCGCCGTCGGCCGCCACAGCAGGAGCGCGAGCATGGCCAGCCCGAGGCCGTTGAGGGTGTCCACGCGCCGCTCCATCGTCCGCCCGAGGACGAGCACGGCCGCCATCACGAAGGCGCGCACGACGGGCGCGCCGGCCCCGGCGACGACCGTGTAGCCGAGCATGACGGCGAGCGTGACTCCGGCGCGCGTCCACTCGGCGGGCCGCCGCGGCACGCGCAGCCGCCGCAGAACCGGCCCGAGCAGGCCGTAGAGCGCCAGCCCGACGAGCACGAGGTGCAGGCCGGACACGCTCAGCAGGTGCATGAGGCCCGTCGCGCGGAAGTCGGCGACGGTCTCGTCCTCGAGCCGGCTCCAGTCGGCGACGAGGAGCGCGAGAGCAACGGCCTGCGCCTCGGCCGTCGGGACGTGGCGCGCGACGGCGCGGCGGACGTGGCGCTGCACGGCGAACGTGAACCGGTCGGACGCGCTCGCGGCCGGGCCGAGAAACACGACGGCGTCCTCGGTCTCGACGGTGATCCGCCCGACGACGCCGCGCCCGGCCGCGACGGCCGCGAAGTCGACGTCGGCGGGGTTGCGGCGCGGGGCGAGCGCGGCGAGCGCGCCCGTGACGCGCACGCGGTCGCCGATGCGGAGCGCGGGGTAGACCGGGGCCGGAGGCGTCGGGCCGCCCCACGCGGGGGCCTGCGGGATCCGGAGCGACACCTGCACGAGGCCGGAGACGGGCCCGACCGTGCCGCCGCGCGCGGCCGAGTCGGCGCGGGCGGTGAAGCGGACGCTGGACGGCGAGGCCACGGGGACGTCGTCGACGCGCGCCCAGACGCTGAGCGGCGCGGCGGTGTCGGGCTCGCGCCCGCGGACGGCGTCGGCGGCGAGGCTCGCGCTCACGGCCGACGCGCCGAGGCTGTCGGCCCGGGGCGTCGCGACCGCGGCCATCCGGGCGGCCCCGAGCCCGGCCACGCCGGCCACGACGACGGCCGCGACGGCCAGCGGCCGCAGCGTCACCATCCGCTCGCGCGCCCGGACGACGTAGACGCCCGCGCACGCCGCGACGCCCGCCACGGCCCACAGAAACGCCCCGGCCGTCGCGCCGGGCAGCAGCCGCGCTGCGACGATGCCGAGCGCGACGCCCACGGCGGCGACGAGGAGCGGGCGGGACGCGAGGCGGAGCGGGGCGGGCGGCGGCGCGAGGGACATGAGACGGGAGGGCAGATGCCGACCTAGACGCGCGAGACGGCCGGATCTAACCTCAGGGCAGTGGGATGGGGCCAGTGGGCCAGTGGCAGAAGGGCGGCGCGACGGCTGAAGAGGATCTGCCACTGACCATTGCCCACTGGCCTTCTCCTCCACTGGCCCCGCCCCCGCCTCTTCCCCTGCTCTTGACCCGGCCCGCCGCGCCGCGCCGCCTATCTTCGCCGGTCCGCCTGTCCCCCTGTTCTGTGCCGTCCCAGCCGCCCCGTCCGAGCAAGCGCCGCCAGGTTCGCGAGCGCGTCCTGCAAGCGCTCTACGCCTTCGAGCTGAGCGGCGACGACGCCGAGCACGTCCTCAAGACGGTCGTGATGCCGGGCTTCGAGGAGGAGCGGGTCTACGGCGACTTCGCGCGCAAGCTCTTCCTCCGCGCCGCCGACGCCCGCGCCGAGGCCGACACGCTCATCGAGCGGCACCTCCAGAACTGGGAGCTGGGGCGGCTCGCGCTCACGGACCGCCTGGTCCTGTGGATCGCCGTCGCCGAGCTGCTCTACTTCGAGGACATCCCGCCGAAGGTGACGCTCAACGAGGCCGTCGAGGTCGCGCGCGCCTTCGGGTCGGACAACAGCGCGGGCTTCGTCAACGGCGTCCTGGACGCGATCCTGAGCGACCTCCGCGCCGCCGGGCGGCTCGACAAGACCGGCCGCGGGCTCGTCGAGAGCGCGCCGCGCGTCGTCCCGCCCGCCCCGGCCGAGCAGACGCCGGCCGGCGACGCGACGGACACGGCGGCCGACGCCGGCCCGACCGACGACGCTCCGACCGACGACGCCCCGGCTGGCGTGGCCCCGGCTGCCGTGGCCCCCGCTGCTGTGGCCGCGCCCGCGTCCGAGGACGTCTAGCCCGGTGGCCCTCTACGCCATCGGCGACGTCCACGGCTGCGCGCGGACGCTCGACGCGCTCCTCGCCGCCCTCGCCGAGGACGTCGCGGACTACAACGACCGCCTGATCGGCCCTGCCGACACGCTCGTCTTCGTCGGCGACTACGTGGACCGCGGGCCGGACTCGCCGGGCGTGCTGGACCGCCTGCTCGCGCTCGAGGCCGACGCGGACGGGCCGGCCGTCGTGCTGCTGCGTGGCAACCACGACCAGATGATGCTGGACTACGCCCTCGGCACAGGCGACACCGAGCTCTGGTGGGCCAACGGCGGCCGCGCCACGCTCGACGCCTACGCCGGCCGCGGCGACCTCCGCATCCCGCCCGAGCACGTCGACCTGCTCCGGCGCACCGGGCTGGCCTACGAGCCCGGCGGCGACGCCACCGCGTTCGTCTGCGTCCACGCCGGCCTCGACCCGCGCCTGAGCGTCGCCGACAACATCGCCCTCGCCGACCCGGACGTCATGCTGTGGACGCGCGCGCACCTCAACACGGATCTCTCGCTCTGGGAGCGGACCGTCGTCTGCGGCCACACGCCCGGCCCGGAGCCGGTCTCGGAGCCCCGGCTCGTCCGGATCGACACGGGCGCGTGCTTCCACGACCGCCCCGGGCTGGGCACGCTCACGGCGGTCCGGCTGCCCGAGCGGCGCTTCGTGCAGGTGCCCTTCTGTGGCTGAGGCGCGCGCCCCCGAGGCTAGAAGACGGGCCGCGGCGCGTCTCTGCGGACTGGCCGCCCTGGCCGTCGTGCTCGCGGCGGCACCGGCGGCGGCGCAGGGCCGGGCCGCCGGGCGCGACACGCGCGTCTACGGCGGGCTCGGCTTCGGGAACGGCATCGGGGCCGTCGCCGAGGCGGCGACGCCGGTGCTGGACCTGTTCACGCGCGAGGCGGCGCTCGGGCTGACGCTCCGCTTCGCGGACGACGCGAACACGGCGCGGCTCGTTGCCTCGGGCAGCGTCGGTGTGGGGATCCGGCTGCTGCGCGTGGCGTCCGTGGCCCGCTCGCGCGGCATCCCGACCGGCGACCTCGACGTCGGGCTGCGCGTCGGGCCGTCGTTCTCGGCCCCGCTCGGCGCGTCGTCGGCCGCGCAGCGCGGCCGTGCCTTCGCCATCTTCGCCGACCCGTTCGTGCGCGCGACGCGCCGCGTGCGCGGCCGCGAGGCGTTCGTCGAGCTCGGCGGGCAGGCCCCGCTGCTGCGCGCCGGCCTCTCGACGCGCCTCGGGCGCTGACGGGCCGGGCACCGGCCCGCTTTTCGCGCCGACTCCCCTCCCCTGCCCGGCGCGGGCGGCTAGACTTGGACGACGGCGGTTTACGGAAACCGGCCCCTCACCCTGTCCCTCTCCCCGAGCCGGGTGAACCCGGACCTGAGAGGGGACGTCCTGGAAAGGATGTGCTCGGCTGATCCCGTCTTTGCCCGTCCCCATTCCTCCGCTCCCCGCTCCCCCATGGCACTCCGCGTCGGCATCGTCGGGCTCCCCAACGTCGGCAAGTCCACCCTCTTCA
>JAYWIE010000709.1:0-6068 GCA_043789155.1 Rubricoccaceae bacterium
TCTGTGGGCCGGCATCTGCGCCGGGTCGAGGACGGCCCACACGGCCGCCGTCACCGCGGCGAGGCCGAGCACGGCGAGCACGAAGACGCCCCCGAGACGGTCCGCCCACAGCACGACCGGCGCGCGCGCGGCGTCGCCGTCGGCGACGAACGCGAGCAGCCGCCCGACGCGCGTCGCCTCGCCGACGGCGACCGCGCGCACGCGCAGCGGCGACGACAGGTTGGTCGTGCCCGCCTCGACGCGCGCGCCGGCCGCGACGGCCTCGGGCCGGGCTTCTCCTGTAAGCGCCGCGCGGTCCAGCCGGCTCGCGCCGGCCTCCACGACGCCGTCGACGGGCAGCACCTCGCCGGCGGGGACGTCGACGAGGTCGCCGGGGCGGACGGCGTCCAGCTCGACGACGTGGACCGTGCCGTCTTCGCTCACGCGGCGGGCGACGCGCGGGACGAGCGCGAGCAGGCGCTCGGACGCCTCGCCGGCCAGCCGCCGGCTCCGCAGCTGGAGCCACCGCGCCGTGAGCAGGGCCGCGATGAGGACGGCGACCGAGTCGAACCAGACCTCGCCGCGCCCCGCCACAGTTGCCCACGCGCTCTGGAGGGCACCGACGGCGATGCCGAGCGCGATGGGCGTGTCGAGGTGCAGGTGCCGCCCGCTCCGGACGCGCACCGCGGCCCGAACGGACGCCCACGCGCGCTGGAAGAACGGCGCGCCGCCGTAGACGACGGCCGGAACCGCGAGCGCGAGGCTCACCCACCGCGCCGCCGCGCCGAGCGGGTCGCCGGGCGCGAGCCCGCTGTAGAGCGCGAACGTGACGAGCATGATGTTGCCCGCGAGCGCCCACGCGACGCCGACGCGCACGAGCAGGCGGCGCTCGGCCTGCGTCGCCTGCCCGGCCTCGGGCCGGGACGGGCGCACGGCGTAGCCGAAGCGCGCGAGCCACCGCCCGATGTCGCTCAGGCGCACGCGCGCCGGGTCGAACGTCAGGCGCAGGCGCGCGCGCGGCAGGTCCAGCCGCGACGCCGCGACGCCGTCGACGTCGAAGGCCATCCGCTCGACGAGCCACACGCAGGCGGCGCAGTGGACGCCGTCGACGAACAGGTCGACCTCGCGCAGGCCGCCGGGCGCGGGCCGGGTCGAGGTGGCGAGGAAGGCCGGGCGGTCCATCTCGGCCAGCGCCAGCGCCTCGGGCGTCTGCGGCCGCACGCGCCGCTCGGACGGCGCGATCGCGCGCAGCCGGTCGAACGTCGCGCCCAGCCCGGCCGCGGCGAGCGCGTCGCGGACGAGGGCGCAGCCCGTGCAGCAGCACGCCTCGCCCGCGGACGTCCACGACGGCCGGCGGCCGACGGGCAGCCCGCAGTGCGCGCACGCCGCGCCCGCCTCGGGCCGGGGCGTCTCGTGCCGGGGCGTCTCGGGCCGGGGTGCCGTGGTCGTCATCGGCGGGCCGGTCCGCCGACGGTCTCGACCGGCCGCGCCCCGCCGTCGGAGCGCGTCGCGACGACCGCCACGACGGCCATCGCGACGCTGAGCGCGAGCAGGAACACGACAAAGGCGGGCCACGCGATGTGCGAGGGCACGAGCGGCGGGCGGCGGGGCGTCATAGCGTTAGCGGTTGGGGCCGAGGAGCGTGAACGGGACCTCCTCGACCGTCCCGTCCGCGAACACGAGCCGGACCGTCGCCGGGGCCTCGCCCTGGCCGGCAAACACCGACCGCGGGACGGTCACGAAGCCGTCGACGCGCGCGATCTGGCGGGCGGCGACCGGCACGGGCTGCGCTGCGGCCAGCCGCAGCACGCCCCCTGCCGGCGCGGCGAGCTCGACCCGGAACGTCGCCGGGCGCACGGTCTGGTTGCGGACGTGGACGAGCACGCGGTTGCCGACCTGCCCGTCCGCGAGGGCCACGAACGGCTCGCCGACCGCCCGCCCGACGCCGACGTCGTAGGCGTGGCGCGTCGCGAGCGCGACCGTGAACACGGCCGTCACCGCGACGAGGAGCGTTGCGTAGGCGACGGTCCGGCCGCGGACGGTCCGCGTGGCCTGGCCCTCGAGGGCGCGCTCGGACGTGTAGCGGACGAGCCCGCGCGGCAGGTCGATCGCGTCCATGATGCTGTCGCAGGCGTCGATGCACTGCGTGCAGGCGACGCACTCCATCTGGAGGCCCTCGCGGATGTCGATGCCCGTCGGGCAGGTCCGGACGCACGCGCCGCAGTCGATGCAGTCGCCGAGCGGCGGGCGGGTGCCGGCCTGCTCCTCGGCGAGGGCCGTCTTGCCGCGCCGTGCGCGGGGCTCGCCGCGCGTCGGGTCGTACGAGACGATGAGCGAGTCGGGGTCCAGCAGGATCGACTGGAAGCGGCCGTACGGGCACGCGATGGTGCACATCTGCTCGCGGAAGATGCCGAAGTCGAACAGGACGAGGCCGGTCGTGACGGCGGCGAGCACGAAGTAGCCCCAGTGCTCGGCCGGCGGCCCGGTCATCCACGAGACGAGGCGGTCCCACCCGACGAAGTAGGCCGTGAAGGTGTGCGCGAGCGCGAACGAGGCGACGGCGTAGATGCCCCACTTGGCCGCCTTGCGCCACGCCTTGTCGAGCGTCCACGGCCCGGCGTCGCGGCGGGCGCGGACGTGCTCGGAGCCCTCGACCCAGCGCTCGACGGGGCGGTAGAAGAACTCGAGGTAGACCGTCTGCGGGCACGCCCACCCGCACCACACGCGCCCGAGGAGCGCCGTGAACAGGGCGACCGAGACCAGGATCGCGATGCCGACGAGCAGCAGCAGGAACGTGTCGGTCGGGTAGAAGGTGAAGCCGAAGAACGTGAACTCGCGCGCGGCGACGTCCAGCAGGACGGCCGGGCGGCCGCCGACGCGGACGACCGGCAGCAGGACGAAGAACACGATCAGGCCCCAGCCGGCGAGGAGCCGGCGGAGCCAGAAGCGCCCGCGCGAGGGCGTCGGGTAGAGCCAGCGGCGCGAGCCGTCGGCGCGGAGCGTCGAGAGGACGTCGTCCGGCGACTCGAGGATGCCGACGTCGTCGGCCGGGACGAAGGCGGTCACGGGGTGGGGGAGTGGGAGGAGGCCCTGCACGCGGCCCGTGCTAGATGCCGGTAGAGACCTCGCCTTCGGCGGGCTTCGCGCCCGGCGGGTTCGAGCCCTGGAGCGAGAAGACGTAGGCCATCGCCTGCGCGCGCTCCTCGGGGCTGAGCTGCGCGCTCATCGGCGGCATGCCCTTGGCGGGGAAGCCGGTCGCGATCGACTCCCAGACCTCATGGGCCGTGCCGCCGTGGAGCCAGGCGGTGTCCGTGAGGTTGGGCCCGATGACGCCCTGGCCCTGCGCGCCGTGGCAGGCGGCGCAGATGGCCGCGAAGTGGGCCGCGCCGGCGGCCGCCAGCTGCGCGTCGCCGGCGTAGGCGCGGAGCGCGCCGGCGTCGGTCTTGAAGCTCGGGCCGGTGGCGGCGTAGGCCGTGCGGACGGCCTCGAGGCGCGCTCCGGCCTCCGCGAAGTCGTCCTGGTAGGTGTTGATGGTACCGAAGACGTGGATGCCGAGCATGTAGACCGGCGCGAAGAGGATGCCGGCCCAGAAGAGGGCGATCCACCAGCCCGGCATCGGGTTGTCGTACTCGCGGATGCCGTCGTACGTGTGGCCCTGGATGACGCGGTCCACGGTGCCCTCGCCGACCGTCGCCTCGGTGACGACGGCGAGGCTCCGGACGGCGGCGTCCTGAACGTCGGTGCCAGCGGGGGCGTCCGGTGTGGCGGCCTCCGGAGCGGAGGCCGCCGGAGCGGAGGCGGCCGGGGCGGCGTCGAGGACGTCGGCGGCCGGCGTGCGAAGCGGCGACTCGGGGTCGGGCGCGGTGTCGGTGGGCGAGTTGTCGCCGGTCGCGTCCGTGCCGCGGGCGACGAGGTCGTGCGGGGTCGTCGGGTCAGGCATGGTCGTCGGGGCGGCTGCGCGCCGGGCGCGCGTCGGGGGAGACCTCGTCGGCGTCGTCGAGCGGGAGGTTCTTGAGCTCGGTGCGCGTCCGCTTCGGGAGCATCAGCGCGTAGGCGACGACGAGCACGAAGGCGACGACGAAGGCGACGACGGCGACCTCGGCGAGGGCGCCGGTCTGGAGCGCGCGGATGGACTCTTTCCACATGGCGATGCAGAGAATGCGGTTTAACGGTTAACGTGGACAGCATTGGACCTTAAACATTAACCGTTAAACCGGTTGTTCAAGGGGCCGGGCGGGAGGCGGCGGGGAGGGCGGCCGTCGGCGCGGCGGCGGTGAGGCGGGCGAGGTCCACGCCGAGGCGCTGGAGGTAGGCGACGAGCGCGACGATCTCCTTGTCGGCCAGCCGCTCGGGGCCGCCCTGGGTGACGACGGCCGCGGCGATGGAGTCCGCCTGCGACTGCGCGCGCGCGCCGGCCGCGGCGATGTCGGCGTCGGTGTACGGGATGCCGATGCGGCGCAGGCCGCGCATCTTGGAGCCGAGGTCCGAGAGGTCGAGGCGGTTGACGAGCAGGTGCCGGTAGCGCGGCATGATGGACTGCGGGCTCGTCGCGCGCGGGTTGTCCATGTGGCGGACGTGCCACGAGTCCGGGTACTTGCCGCCGACGCGCGCGAGGTCCGGGCCGGTGCGCTTGGAGCCCCAGAGGTGCGGCGTGTCGTAGGAGCCCTCGCCCGCGAGCGAGGCCGGCCCGTAGCGCAGCGCCTCGTCCTGGAACGGCCGCACCTGCTGGCTGTGGCAGTTGTTGCAGCCCTCGCGGATGTAGAGGTCGCGGCCCTCGAGCTCGAGCGGCGAGTACGGCCGCAGCGTCGCGATGGGGGCCGTCGCGGAGCCGACGAGGAACATCGGCGCGAGCTCGACCGCCGTGCCGACGAGGATCGCGCCGGCGGTGAGGAGCGTGAAGACGAGCGGCCAGCCTTCGATGCGCCGGTGGACGCCGTTGGCGAGGAAGAAGCGGGACATGGGAGCAGAGGAAATGCGGTTTGGGGTTTGAGGTTTGGAGTTGAGCAACCTCAAACATCCAAACCTCAAACCGCATTCAGGCGAGGACCGGGGCGGGGGTGCTCTGCCCGTCGCCAGAGGCGTCCTCGAGCAGGCGGCGGGGGACGGCGACGGCCGGGTCGGGCAGGCTCGTCGGCGCGCGCCGGATCGTCATGAACAGGTTGACCATCATCAGGATGACGCCCGAGAGGTACATCAGCCCGCCGATGAGGCGCACCCAGTACATAGGCCGGATCTGGACGACGGTCTCGACGAAGTCGGGGTAGAGCAGGCGGCCGGCGTCGTCGAAGGCGCGCCACATGAGGCCCTGCGTGATGCCCGCGGTGTACATCGCGAGGATGTAGAGCAGGATGCCCGTCGTGCCGATCCAGAAGTGCCACGTCGGCAGCTTCTGCGACCACAGCGGCGTCCGCCAGAGGCGCGGGATCAGCCAGTAGATCATGCCGAACGTCATGAAGCCGTTCCAGCCGAGCGCGCCCGAGTGGACGTGCGCGATGTTCCAGTCCGTGTAGTGCGAGAGCGCGTTGACCGTCTTGACGCTCAGCATCGGGCCCTCGAAGGTGGCCATGCCGTAGAACGTGATCCCGACGACGTACATCTTGAGCACGACCGACTCGCGGAGCTTGTGCCACGCGCCGCGGAGCGTGAACAGGCCGTTGATCATGCCGCCCCAACTGGGCATCCAGAGCATGATGGAGAACACCATGCCCAGCGTCGCCGCCCACTCCGGCACGGACGTGTACTGGAGGTGGTGCGGGCCGGCCCAGATGTAGATGAAGACGAGGCTCCAGAAGTGAACGATCGAGAGGCGGTAGCTGAAGATGGGCCGCTCGGCCGCCTTCGGCAGGAAGTAGTACATCAGCCCCAAGAAGGGCGTCGTGAGGAAGAAGGCGACGGCGTTGTGGCCGTACCACCACTGCACGAGCGCGTCCTGGACGCCGGTGTAGACCGGGTAGCTCTTGAACAGCCCGACCGGCACGGCGAGGCTGTTGCCGATGTGCAGCACGGCCACGGTCACGATCGTGGCGATGTAGAACCACAGCGCGACGTACATGTGCTTCTCGCGGCGGCGCCAGAGCGTCCCGAAGAAG
>JAYWIE010000710.1:0-6060 GCA_043789155.1 Rubricoccaceae bacterium
TCATCTTTGGCCCGCGCGGGCCTTCTCGTATGCCGCCCGCTCGTCTTCGTAGTGACGAGCGAGGCGGGCGTTGTTGCGGAGCGCGTCGACGAACGGGACGGCGGCCGCGTCCACGGCACTCGCGTAGAACCCTTCCTTGGCGAGTGTCCAGAACGTGGCCCCGAGGTCGACGCTGAGCGGGTTGGCCCTGCGGCCTGCGCCGCTGCTCACGAGCCCGAGGCGGTCCCGTAGCTGAGCAGCATCCGCGTAGGCGCGGCGCAGGCCGAGGAGAAACCCGGCCATGCCGACTCGAGGTCGTCCATGTACCAGTCGCCGGCGGCGGCGGCCTCGTCGTCCAGGTCCAGCACGGCGGCCGCCAGTTCGGCGAGCGCCGAGAGGTCGCCCGTTTCGTCCGCGCCGGCGCAGGCCAGCACGAGCTGCCCGAGGTCGAACGAGACGGGGGCATCGGCCTCCACCTCGAGCGTGCCGAGCTGCTCGGTCGCCGACGTGATGCGGCCGGACGGCGGCTTGCGCCGCGCGCCCGACGCCTGGCTCAGGATCTTGTCCATCCCGATTCGGACCAGGAGGCGGTAGTAGCGCTCCACCTGGACGCCCTTGATTCGGACCGGGGCTGTTGTCTGCGTCGCCATCATCGTAGGGGGTGAGGGTGGCTTAGAAGCTCAGGGCGGTCGTGAGCACGTCGGCGAGCTCGGCCGGCCACGTCGCCTCGTCGGTGAGGTCGACCGCGATCTGGGTCACGCTCGGCTTGCCGTCGCGCGTGCGGCTGCCCGTGAGCGTCGTCGCAAACTTGCGGACGCCCGGCTTGTACTCCTTCTCCCAGGAGCGCCCGGCCCGCGCGTTGCGCAGCGCCGTGACCTCGTGGAACGGGAGGCCGTCCTCCTGGACGCCGTCCTCGACCGCGCCCGGCGCGACGAGCCGGAACGTGTGGGCCTTGCGGCGCAGCACCTCCATCATCCGCTTCGAGATGTTGTCGTCGCAGAGCAGCGTGAGGTCCATCGTGGCCTCATCCTTCATCGAGACCTGAGCCACGATCGTGCGGTTCTCGGTCGTGATGTACTTCTCGGCGAGGTCCCGCTTGAGCTTGCGGCCGTCCTCGATGTCGGCCTCGAAGTCGGTGTAGAGGCCCGCGATCGCGGCCGGCGCGTAGATGTAGGCGGCCTCGGCCGCGCTCAGGAAGACGGCCGCGTAGATCGCGCCGTCGCCCTGGTCGACGATCCGGGTATCCTTTCGCTTGTCGATCATCGTGTCGTGGTCTTGCGGCGGCTCAACGCCTCCGCGGTGGATGCCTCGTCGGCCGAGGCGGGGCTGTCGTTGCCGAGCGCCAGCGGCTCAGCGGGTGGTGCCGTCGGCAGCGCGGCGGGCGGCTCGGGTGCCGGCAGCGCCGCGGCGTATGCCTCCGGTGCGTGCTGCCGGGCGAGCTCGCCGAGCGGGCCGTCCAGGGGCACGCCGCGGGCGATCGTCACCGGCGTCCCGTCCGGCGTCGTGAACCGGATCGGGCGCTGGGCGCGAGGCCCGCTCACAGGACGTCGCCGCCCGTGAGCGCGCCGATCTTGTTCGTGGCCGTGGCGCGGAAGCGGATCGCGAGCCACGCCAGGAAGGCGATCACGACGTCGCGGAGGATCGAGAGCCACTCGGTCATCGAGATGACCTGGTCGCTCGCGAAGCCGGCCCACGCCTGGGTGTCGATGTGGACGCCGACGAGCGCGAGCAGCGCGCCGACGGCGAGGCAGATTGGGACCCAGAGGGCGATGACGAGCGCGCCGGCGGCGGCTCGGATGGTGCGGCTCTGAGCCGCGGGCTTGGTGCCGTAAAGCATGGACGTGTTGGGTTAGGGCCGGGAATCCGGCGTGTCAGGGCCGGAGCCGCCGGCGCGTAGCGCGCCGCCGTAGTCCCGCCAGAAGTCGCGGACGTCGCCGTCCATCCGGTCGAGGCGCTGCCTGTTCTCGCGCGTGCTGCCCTCGAGGACGCCCACGCGCTGCTCCACGCCCGACGTCCGGACGACGAGGTCCTGGAGGCCCGACGAGATGTCGCGCAGCTCGCCGCGGATGTCGCTCAGCATGGTCACGGCGAAGAAGCCGATGAGCGCGATCACGACCTGGACCAGCTTGGGCCCGTACTCGGAGATGCGCACGCGGATGGTGTCGGGGGCGTCGCTCACGAGACCTCGGGCGCGGCGTCGTCGGCCGGAGTCAAGACTTCGGCCAGCCGGGCCGCGACCTCGGCCGTCTCGTCGATGCCGTCGGCGACGCGCTCGATGTCGTAGCCGAAGACCTCGGCGAGCTGCTGCGCCTGCTCGGCCGTCGCCAGGCCGCGGCCCTCGGCGAAGCCGACGCCGAGACGCGTGCCGCCGAACGTGTCGCTCGGCGTCGTCACGACGTAGGTGCCGTCGGCGATCGCCTCCGGCGCGTCGGGCTGGGTGGATGCGTCAGCGCCGCGGCGCGTGACTCGGATCTTTGCCATCGTGGTCTGGGTGGTTGTGAGCGGGGCCGGGGGCGCGGCGGCCGGACAGACGGTGGGCTCTGTCCGGCCGCGCCTCACCCCCCGGTGATCCCCTCTCGGGGTTGGGTGGCCGCTTACGGGGCAGCCGGGAGCCGGAGGCCGCGGAGGCGGCCGAGCGAGCGGGTCTTCTGGAGATGCATCTGCATGTCCATGTCGACCGTGTTGACGTAGAACTTGCCCCGGAGGCCCTCATACTCGGCGTGGACGCCGACCGAGGTCAGGACCGTCAGGTCCGTGCCCGTGCCCCAGCGGCACGCGAAGGCACTCGCCGTGTCGTTCGCCGCGCCGAGCGTCTCGTTGAACGGCGAGATCGCCGCGCCTGAGTAGGTCCGGCCCGTCGAGCGCAGGATGACACCGCCGACGGTGTCGTTCTCGACCGTCGCGCCCATCGAGTCCTTCGCGACCTGGAGCTGGTAGAAGCCGAGGTTCTTCGCGACGAGCATGAGGCGCGTCAGGAAGGTGTCCGGGAAGTAGGCGTGCGTGGCGCGCACGCTCCGGAACCAGTTCATGATGAACTCCAGGACGACCTGCTGCTCGAGGCGCTTGGCGTCGCCGCCGAGCACGAGCGCCAGCGGCGCGCCGCCGTTGCCGTTGGTCACCATGGACGGCTTCACGAGCGCGGCCATGCCGTTCGGGCTCTTGGCGTTCGTCGCCTCGTCGCCGAGGAAGAACGTGCCCTGGAGCGTCTGCGCGACCTCGTTGGCCTCGATGCGGGTCTCCTGCTCGAGCTCGGCCGCGACGTCCTCGTTGCGGTCCTCGAGCACCTTGTCGACCTGCGCCTCGAACGAGACGATGCGCTTCACGACGGGGTCGTAGACGCGCGTCGGCGGGTCGCTCGTCTCGGGCTCGTTGAGGTTTCGGAACGGGTTCACCGCGGGCTGCTCGGGCTCGCGGCCGCGCTTCGAGAGGTCCGTGCTGCCGGTCTTGGAGTAGAACTCGGCGTCCTGCAGGATGGGGGCCTCCTTTTCGAACTCGTCGAGGACGATGTTCGTGACCGGGTTGCCCTGGCTGATCTGGCGGAGCTTCATCGCTCGTTGGGGTTCTGAGGGCCGTCCGGCCCGTGTGGTTGGGTCGGTGGGCTAGCGGCCGGCGTCGGCGTTCCGCTCGGCGAAGTAGTCGGCGAACGACTGCGTCGCCATGTTGTCGGCCGTCTGCGTGCCGCGGTTCTGCGGAGCCTGGACCACGCGGCCCGGCTTGCAGGCGTTGTCCGGCTTCTCCCGCAGGATCTCGGCCGCGTTCTCGACGCCGAGCGTCTTTGCGCGCTCGAGCCACTTCGCGCGGTCCGCCTCGGGCATCGCGTAGTTCTGGATCTTGCGGCTCAGGAGCGCCTCGTAGTCGGTCTGGGCGCTCGCCTGGCGCTCGCCGGCGAGGTTGCTGACGGTCTTGGCGAGGTTCGTCACCGTCGCGGTGAGCTGCGTGAGCGCGTCCGGCGCGGCCTCGGTGGCCGGCGTGGCCGGCGCGGCGTTCGCGGCCTGGGTCACCGGCACTGCCGGCGTGGCGGCCGGCGTGGCCTCGGGCGTGTCGGCGGCGACGTCGAGCTCGGAGTCGTCGGTGAGGCCGAGCTTGGCGAGCAGGTCCTTGACTTTCATCGTGGGCGTCTGGGTGGTGACCGCGACAGGCGCGGCCGGTGTGAAGAGGTTGACGATCCGTGCCGGCACGCTCAGCTGAGCGCGCCGCGCCGGCGCGACCACGCGCGCCGACATCTGAGGTGCGCGGTCGCCCGCGCGCGCCTGCATGGCCAGGCGGAGGACGTCGAGGTTGAGCACCCGCGACGGGGCCCCGTCGGCACCGGGCGCAGTGGCCACGGGCAGATCGACGATGGTGTCCGCCAGCCCCGCCGCGACTGCGTTCTCGGGGCCGTAGTAGGTCTCGGACTTCATCGTCTCGACCCACCCGGCCTCCGTGCCGCCGGCGCGCGCGGCGTAGACCCCGGCGATCGTCGCCCGGATCTCGGCGAGGTTCTTCGCCGCGACCGCGAGCTGCTCGGGGTCCGACGCGTCCGGGTAGACCGTCGGGTTGTGGACCATCATCAGGCCGCCGCGCGCGATGCGCCGCTCGGTCCCGGCCTGGGCGATGACGGACGCGATCGAGAGCGCCGCCCCGTCGACGTGCGTCGTGACGCCGAGGCCGGAACGGATGAGGGCGTTGTAGATGCCCAGGCCCTCGAAGACCGAGCCGCCCAGGCTGTTGATGTAGACGTCGACGCCGGCGGCCTCGGTGTGCGCCTGGAGCTGCGCCACGACGGACTGAGCGCTCGCGTCGCCCCAGTCGTCGATCCGGTCGTAGAGGTAGATCTGAAGGCGGTCGCCGTTCATCGCGGGGCAGGGATGGGCGCGGCGTGCTTCGCGCGCGTGAGCTGGAGCGGCATCTCGCCGGCCCAGACCTTCGAGTCGGAGACGATCCGGCGGTAGCCGATGCCGACCACCTCGTAGGAGCCGACGGCGAGGCCGGCGTGTTGGAAGGCGGCCACGCACCACGACATGAGGCGCGCGCCGTCGTGGGCCGTCGCGCCCGGCCCGGCATAGTTGCGGGCGCAGCAGATGACCGTCGGCGCGTGCTCGCCGCTCATCAGGCCCGTCGGCTTCGAGCGCGCCACGAGCGAGCCCGAGTCGAGCTCGACGTAGACGAATGGCACGTTGGCGACGAGCCGGTTGTAGTCCATCAGCTCACTGCCGTACGGCGCGACGCCCAGCGGGGCGAGCAGCCCGGCCGGCACGTTCGGGACGTCCCGGCGGAACGCCTCGAGCAGATCGACGACGGCCGACTGGAGCTCCGCGATCATCGGCCGACCCGGGTGAAGAGGCGCTCCGCACCGCGGAACGTCTCGCGCTCCTCGTCGGGCTCGCCGTCGCCGTCGGCGTCTTCGGGGTCCTCAAGGGCGACGTCGCCGGAGGCGATTGCCTTGACGTCCGTGACCCACTGCTCCATGTCGAGCCGCGCCGAGGACTCTTTGCCGCCCAGGCCGCCGGCGCTGCGCGCCTGGAGCATCAGCTCCGCGCCCGCGACGGCGAGCTCGGCCAGGTACTCGCTCCGGCCGTCCAGGTCGGTCGTGTGGTGCATGAGCACCGCCGTCCGGATGCGCGCCGTCGCGGCGACGACCGCGCGCTCGAGACGGCCCTGGTCGACCGTCCCGCCGTTGCGGTCGCCCGTCAGCTCCGCCACGCGCGGAGCGCCGAGCGAGGTGATGACGTCGTCGGGGGTGCAGTACGGCACGGAGCGGCGGAAAGATGGAGCGCGGGCGCTGCACCCGGCATCGGCGAACCTCCCCAAGACCAAATGACCGTGTTGTGACATGCCACATTTCCCAGATTCCCCGATGCATCTCGGGCGAGTCTTTCGAAATGCGGCATTTCGAAACACCGCCGGTTGGCCGCAGCCTAGCGTAGCGTCCCGCCCGCCGATCCAAGGGGGCACCACACGCCTCCGCCCATGCCGCGCACGCACCCTGCCCAGACGAAGACCAACGCCGAGAACCTCTACGTCTACCGCGGCTGCGACTTCCCCGAGCTCGCCGAGACGACGACTGTGAGCGAGAGCCAGCTGAGGCGGTGGGCCAAGCTC
>JAYWIE010000711.1:0-1742 GCA_043789155.1 Rubricoccaceae bacterium
GGGTCGGTGGTGCGGAAGGGCATGGCGTCGCGGCTCGGTGGGGAGCCGTGTAAACCATGTCGCCGGTCAGAGGTGTAAACCATCTACCCGGTCCATACCTCGGTTCTGCATAACTCGCGTCCGCAGGCGACGCTTACGCGCGCCTGAGCCGCAACCTTGTAAGTTGAGCGCGGGGGCCATTCTGGCCCTCCGAGCCTGCCAGCCCGACGCAATCCTGGTCGCGTGCTTCGGCACCGAGACCGGATAACAGCAGGGGCGGCCGGCTCGCCATCTCGTCCAGAGTCCGAACAGTTGCCAGAGACAGCGGGACCGTTTCGACGGCCACCCGTGGAGCTCGATTCACGCAAGACCGGGCGGCAGGCGAGTAGATGTGACCCGTTATGGACGTTCCGCTCTTTGTCGGCATCGACGTCTCGAAGGCCACGCTCGACGTCGCCGTCCTTCCCACCGGCGAGGTCTGGCAGGCGACCAACTCGCCCGACGGTGTCGACGCGCTCGTTGCGCGGATCGCCGGCCTCGGCCCCGCCCTCGTCGTCCTCGAGGCGACGGGCCGCTACGAAGCTCCGGCCGCAAGCGCGCTCGCGACGGCCGGCGTCCCGGTCGCCGTCGTCAATCCGCGCCAGGTGCGCGACTTCGCCAAGGCGACCGGCCGGCTCGCAAAGACTGACGCGCTCGACGCGGCCATCCTCGCGCTGTTCGCCGACCGCGTCCGGCCGGAGCCCCGCCCGCTGCCCGACGCCGAATCCGAGGCGTTCGCGGCGCTTCTGGCCCGTCGCCGTCAGCTCATCACGATGATGGTGGCGGAGAAGAACAGGGCTCATGTCGCCGCGCCGTCGGTCGTAAAGAGCGTCGACAAGCACGTTCGGTGGCTTGAGAAGGAGCTTGCCGGTCTCGATGACAGCCTGGTCGCGGCAATCCGCGAGAGCACGGTCTGGCGTGCGAAGGACGACCTGCTGCGGGCCATCCCCGGTGTCGGCCGTGTGCTCTCGACGACGCTGCTGGCGGACCTGCCGGAGCTCGGTCGGCTGAGCCGCCGGGAGATCGCGGCGCTGGTGGGTGTGGCCCCGCTCAACCGCGACTCTGGTCCGTACCGAGGGAATCGCTCGGTGTGGGGCGGCCGGTCGACGGTGCGGACAGCGCTGTACATGTCGGCACTGGCGGCAGCGCGGTCGAACCCACCGGTGAAAGCGCTCTACGAGCGTCTGGTCGAGAAAGGGAAGCCGAAGAAGGTGGCGCTGGTCGCGTGCATGCGTAAGCTGCTCGTCACGTGCAACGCGGTCGTGCGCGACGGGGCCGCGTGGGAGCCGAATCGCGCCTTCGCGGCTTGACTCCGAACACAGTTGCTGTTATGCCGCCCTGCGCCACGCCATGTCGAACGCGAGCGTAATCGCCCGAATCGAAGTGGCTCTCGACCGATACGAGCGCGGCAACCTATCAGCCGTCGAGGTAGAGCGAGCCGTGGCCCTCCACGTTCCGGCCTTGGAGCAGATCGGATCGTCGGAGGAACACGAGGCAGGACGCCTCGCCGCTCGGCTGGTCAATGCTGACTTAGCTGATCCGCCAATCGAGTTAAACGGGCAGCTGCTCACGTTTGAGGGAGACGAGCCCATCGCGGCGGTCGTGCGCGACTTCCGCACTTTCCTCAGTCGTCTGCCTCAGTAGTCCGGTCGGCATAACGCGCCGCTGCGGCCGACCGCCCGGCTAGCGTCCTTGCTCGGGTCCGGGTCGGCGTCTACTTTTGC
>JAYWIE010000712.1:0-1741 GCA_043789155.1 Rubricoccaceae bacterium
TCGGCCGGAGCCGCGGCGGGCGCGCGCGCGAGCCGCGCTGTGCTCGCCTCCGTCGGCGACGTCGGCCGCTCGATCCGCGAGTCCGGCGCGACGGCCGGCGCGCTCAACGGCCGGGCCGTCCAACTCGCGGGCGTCCGCGTGACGGAGGTCCTGAGCGACCGCGCGTTCGTCGTCGGCGGCGGAGCCGACCGCGTCACGGTCGTGATGGACCCTGCCGGCGGCGACGCGCCCGTGCGCGCCGGCGACACGGTCACGGTCACGGGCGCGCTCGAGACCTTCCGCCCCGGCCCGAGCGAGACCGGCGCGCTGCGCGACGCCGGCCAGAGCGGCTACGTCGTCGCGACCCGCCCCGGCGGCATCTCCCGCTGACCGGCCTCAGCCGTCCGTCCCCTTTCCCCACACTCTGTCTACTGCCATGTCCCGCATCCTCCTCACTCCAGACTCCGACTGGGAGCTCGTCGACGGCCATCAGGACGTCCGCGGCTTCGACGCCGTCGACGCCCGCGGCGACATCGTCGGCCGCGTGGCCGCGCTCGTCGTCGACACCGACGCCGGGCTCGTCTCGGCGATCCAGCTCGACACGGGCGACGAGGTCCCGACGCTCGACGTCACCATCGGCGACCGCGTCGTGTACCTCGCCGGCGCAATCCCGGGCGCAGCGACGGTCCCGGACGTCCCGGAGGCGCTCGTGCACCACCGGGTCGTCCGCCGCACGGTCGTCCCGACCGTCCAGGTCGTCGAGACGGTCACGGCCGGACCGGCGGCCAGCGTCTGGGTCGAGCCGTCGTGAGGCCGATGACTCGCGCCTGGCCGCCGCGTGTGTCTAGGTGCTGTAATCGAAGAGCATAGCAGGTGCCGGGTCGGTCGGGGGATTCCTGAACCGGGCCAGATCGGGCGTGGACGGGCCCCTCGGGCGAACGGCCGGAAGCGGAGCGAGTAGCAGGTGGGCACACCCGTGTGCCCCTCTCGCTCACCCTCGCTTCCAATGGCTACGATCCCCGTCGAAAAGAAGGCCGCCACCCCCGTGTGGATGTGGCTCCTGCCGCTGCTCCTGCTCGGGGCGCTCCTGCTGTACTTCCTCACCCGCGACACGGACGACCGCGACACGGCCGACCGCGACGCGGCGGCGGACACGACGGTCGTGATGACCGGGCCCGCAGCGGACGGGCCCGGGCCGGACGCGCTCGACCCCGACAACGTGGACGGCCCTGACGCCGCCACGGCCACCGGCGCGGCCGCCGGCGCGGCGGCCGGCACCGCCGCAGGAGCTGCGGCCAACGCGCCCGCGGCCGACGGCGGCGTCGCGGCGGACGGCGCGGCGGTGACGTCCCTCGCGGACCTCGACCGGCTGCTCGACGACACGGCCTCTGCCCGCGGCCAGCTCGACGGCCGGCCCGTCACGCTCGCCGACGCCCGCGTGACGAGCGTCGTCGGCGACTCGGCGTTCTACGTTGGCACGGGCGCGGACCGCGTCCTCGTCGTGCTCGCCAACGTGGGCGAGAGCGAGCGCGGCACAGACGGCTCCGACGGCCTGTTCAACGTCGACACCGGCGACCTCGTCGGCCTCACCGGCGAGCTCAAGAGCTACGCGGCCGGCATGCGCGGCTCGGGCCAGCTCGCCGGGGCGGACCGGACCGAGGCCGGCACGCGCCGCTACGTCGTCGTGACGCGCCCGAACGGCCTGCGCCAGCTCTCCGGCAACTGAGCCGGCCCCGCGGCCCCGGCGCTCGTCGGGGCCGCA
>JAYWIE010000713.1:0-6047 GCA_043789155.1 Rubricoccaceae bacterium
GTTATGGTCGATGTGGGCGACGATGCAGAAGTTGCGCAGGTTTTTCTGCGGGATGCGGGACGGGTCCAAGGCGGGGCGTGGGAGCGCGTGTGGGGGCACCCCCGAAGGGGCCGGTCTAACCAACGCGCAAGCTAGCGCCCCGCGTGCCGCGCCCTCGCGTAAAACGCCGCGCAGCCGGGCGCTGGCCGTGCGGGCCGCGCAGTGCGGGCCGGGCCGTCCTTGACTCGGCCCGCATCCGGCCCGATCCTGCGGCGCGCCCGCTCTCGCCCCCATGCAGGTCGACGTCCTCGCCCCCGCCCCGCCCCGCGCGCCGGCCTGCCTCAACTGCGCCGTGCCGCTCGCCGGCCCGTTCTGCGCGGCCTGCGGGCAGAGCGCCGCGACGCCCGAGCGCGTCACGGCCCGCAGCCTCTGGACCGACTTCCGGGTGGGCACGCTCGGCCTGGACCGCGGCCTGCTCGTCACCGTCCGCGACGTCCTGACCCGGCCCGGCGAGGTCGCGCTTGCGTTCGTCGAGGGCCGGCGGCGGACGTACGTCCACCCGGTCGCCTTCCTGTTCGTTGCGTACGGCCTCTACGCCGTCGTGTTCGGGCTCTTCGAGACGCCGCTGATAGAGGCGATGAAGGCGTCGATGCCCGCGGCCAACCCGGCGCTCTCGGCGGCCCAGAACGAGGCCGCCGCCGCATCCGGGCTCGCCTTCTTGCGGTTCGCGGTCACCTACGGGGCCTACCTCAGCATCCTGACCGTCCTGCCGTTCGGGGTCCTGCTGCGGAAGCTGCTCCCGGCGAGCGGGCGGACGGTCGCCGAGTGCGCCATCTTTGCGGTAACGGTCGAGGCCGGCGTCGCGCTCGTGCTGGGCCTCGTCCTGAACCCGCTCTCCGCGTGGACGGGGTCGTTCGGCGTCGCCTTTCTCGCCTACGTCCTGTATTTCGTGCTCACCGGCATCGGTGCCTCGGAATTCTTCGGCCGTCAGCCGCGGGCGCTCGCGCGCGCGCTCGTGGCGCAGGCGCTCGCGCTCGTGGTCTACCTCGTCATCGTGACGACGGTCAGTGCCGTGGTCGGCCTTCTCTTCGCGCTGACGTCGCGCGGGGCGGCGTGACTACCGCCCGAGGCGGACGCGCAGGCCGGCGCTGAGCTCGGCCGAGCCCGCCGGCAGCGTCCCCCGCAGCTCGACGCCGACGCCGACGCCTGCCGCCGGGTAGACGTCGAGCCCGACGCCGCCGACGGCCCGCCCGTGGATCCGGGCTGGCCTGCGGCCGGGCGGGCCGTCTGCAGCCGGGTCGCCGAAGCCTCCCGACGACGTCCGGAACGACGTCAGCCCGGCCCCCGCGAAGGCGCGGACGTCGAGCGCGCGCAGGGCGGTTCCGACTGAGGCGCGCACCTCGGCCGCGACGCCGGACGTCGACGGGCCGTCGTCCACGAACCCGCCGCCGGCCGCCACTGCGACGCGGGCCCCGAGCGCGAGCGGGCCGCGGACGGTCCGGTCCACGCCGAGCGAGACGACGGCGAAGGCGACGTCCTCGGCCGCACCGGCCGAGAGCGCGCCGCGCCAGTGTGGGACCGCGCGACCCGCGTCGCCCGTGGGAAAAAGGGCACCCTGCGCGTGCGCCATGGGCGCGGCGAGCAGCAGCAGCGCGAGCGCGCGCGTCACCGCGGCAGGCGGATGCGGAGCCCGAGGCTCGCCTCGGACGCCGTCGGCTCGCCAAGCGACGACACGAGCCGCACCTCGCCGCCGACGCCGACGCCCGGCAGCAGGTACACGTCCGCCCCGACGCCGGCCGCAGCGAACGTCTCGAAGAGGGTCGCGCGGGGCACCATCCGGACAGGGGCGGTGCTGAAGAAGGGGGTGGCCGTCGGATAGCTGATCGAGGCCGCGCCGAAGCCGGCCGTCGCGCGCAGGTCCACGTTCGGCGCGACGCGGACGGTCCCGGCGGCGAGCGCCTCGGCCGTCCACCGGAGAAATGCGGGCTGGTCGCTCTCTGCTCTGAAGAGGCCCGAGTGGGCTGCGCCACGCGCGCCGATGCTGAGCGGGCCCCAGACGTGGCGCTCCGCGCCCAGCGAGAGCGTGCCCGAGCGGTCGTCGCCTGAGCGGCCGAACCGCCCGTCGCTCGCGGCCGTGACGCCGACGCTCGCCGAGGCGCGCCACGCCGGCGCGCGGAGGGCCTGCGCCGAGGCGGCCGTGGACACAGCGGCGAGAAGCAGCAGGACGAGGCAGCGCATCGGGTACAGCGGCAGGTGTGTCCGGACGTTACGCCGGCCGGCGACGGCCTGCGGGGCATATCTGCGCCCCCCGCCGGGACCGGACCGGCCGCCCCTCCGGCGTTCAGTCGTCGAACGCGACGAGGCGGTAGACGTCTTCGAGGGCGACCGCGACGCCGAGCGTCTCGGCCCCCGCGTCGAGGCCCGTGGCGACGTGCCGCGCCCAGCCGTCGCCCGTGCGCACGACGCGCCTGATCTCGGCGCGGTCCGGCTCGACCATCCAGGACTCGGCGAGGCTCTCAGAGGCTGACTATGAAAGCACCACGACGCTCAAAACGCCGTCATTCCCGGCCCCGACCGGGAATCCAGAGTCGTGGCACGGCGCTCGACACACTGGATTCCCGCGTGCGCGGGAAAGACGGCGGGGACGACGGCATTCATAGTCAGCCTCGCGATGCGCGTGTACGCGGTGAGCTTGCGCCCGCGGTCGCGGCCGACCGTCGACGGCGAGGCGACCTTGACGAGCAGCGTCGGGTTGAGCAGGACCGGCGGCACGTCGTCGGTGACCTCCGTCTCGCCGCAGACGAACACGAGGTCGGGATAGCCGTATCGACCGCTCTCGGTCCGGACGCGCAGGTCGCCAGCTCCGGCGCGGCATCCGCGCGCCGTCATCGGGCCATGGAGCGCCGCGGCGAGGTTGACCGTCACCTGGTTGTGATTGAGGCTCGCGCCGGCCATCGCCGTCACGCCGTCCTCGTCGTAGCCGTGGACCGGCACGACCTCGCCGTCCCAGTACTCGTAGCGCATGCCCTCGGGCGCAGCGGCGTCGAAGGCGAAATACTCCGTGACAGTCATGCGGAGGCGTCCGGCGGTGGGCATGGGCGGAGGGGCAGGCGAGGCAGGCAAGGGTGAGGCTCAGGCGTCGAGTGCCCGCCGGAGCAGCGCGATCTGCCCGCCGTGGTACGCCGCGTGCTGCGCGAGGCCCGACACGAGCGTCGCGATCGTCCCGCCCGTGCCCTGCGCGCGGTCCCGCGTCCCGAGCGGTGCCCACAGCTCCGTCTCGGCGACGGCATCGACCGCGCCGAGGAGCGCGCGGTGGGCCGCGCCGAGCCGCGCGAGCGCCGCCGCCCACGCCGCGGCGTCGGCCGGGACCGGGACGGGCGGCCAGTCGGCCGTCGCCGGGAGGGCCGCACGTGCCGCGATGCGCGCTGCCCCCACGTCCATCCACGCCGAGACGTGCAGCACGATCTCCCAGACGGAGTGTGCTCCCGCGACCGGGTGCGCCGCCGCCGGGCCGGCCGCGAGGCCGTCGAGGAGCGCGGCGAGCGGGTCGCCGTGCCACGCGTCGCCGTCGAACGCGCGCGCGAGGTCGTCGCGGAGGAGGCCGAGCGCCGTCATGGCGCGTCGAGCGCGCGGACGACGGCGGGCGCGACCGGGGCCGCGGCGAGCGCCGTCGTGGACTGCCCGCGGCCCTGCCCGCGCAGCACGGCCGACGTCAGCACGCCGCGCCGGCACGTCGGGCACTGCGCGAGGTGGATCTGGACGCGCGTCGGCAGTTTGCCGGCGTCGGACGTGCCGGCCTTCATCAGCCGGACGGACTCGGCGAAGGCGGCGGCGTCGCCGGCCTCGGCGAGGGCGAAGAGGTGGTCGTGGACGGCCTGGCCCTGCGCCTGTGCCGTCGCCTGCTCGGATTCGAGGGCCGCCTTCTCCTCGGCCCCCTTGCCCCACGTCCGCCGGGCCCTGACCGACGCCGGCAGCGTCCCGAGCCCGCGCGACGACATGTAGCGGCCGCACGCCTCGCAGTAGGCCGCGCTCCGCATGCCGGCCGAGATCATGAGCGCCCCGCCGGCGAAGCCGAGCACCTCGAGCAGGCGCACGCCGTAGCCCCACGCCCCGAGCGGCTGCCCGACGCGGCCGTCGGCCTCGAACTGGATCGCGCGCGTGGCCCCGTCGAAGAACGGGACGAAGGCCGGCAGCGCGCCGCCGCCCGAGCGCAGCGCGAGGTACTCGCCGTATTGCGCCGCGACGTAGGCGAGCACCTGGAGCCCGACGACGATCCAGAGCGTCCGCTTCTGGATGCGGAAGCCGGTGAGCCGCGACGCGAGCCCGTAGCCGCTGCCCGCGAGCAGCCCGACGACGAGCGCGCCGATCGGGAGGACGAACCATGCGTAGAAGCCCATCGCGTTGAAGCCGTACCGGGCGCTGAGCCCGTATGTCAGCGCGAGCGTGAGCGCGGTCGTCGCGAGCCCGCCGAGCAGGACGGGCGCGCTCGCGGCGGGCGCGGGGCGGGCGGGCGGCTCCACAGGCTCGGACGGGATGGGTGACGGGCAAAACGTACACCCCGGACAGGCCCGCCGCACCCATTTTGCGAGTCCCTAGCCGTCCAACGCGTCGAGGTAGGCGCGGACGGTCCGGGGCGCGTCCCACGCGAAGAGCAGGCCCGCGAGGACGGCCGCGCCGTGCGCGCCGGCGTCGCGGACGAGGCGCGCGCGCGGCGCGGTGACGCCGCCGAGGGCGAACACGGGCAGGCCGGCGGCGCGGGCGGCGAGGCGCACCGGCCCGAGCCCGAGCGGCGGCGTCTCGGGGTGCGTCGCGGTCGCGAAGACCGGCGAGAGCGTCGCGTAGGCCGCCCCGGCCGTGGCCGCGCGCCGCGCCTGCGTCGCCGAGTGCGCCGCGACGCCGAAGAACGCTGCCTCGCGGGCGTCGTCGAGCGTCGGCCCGCGCCAGCCGACGTGGACGCCCGCGCCGATGCCGAGCGCGACGTCGAGGCGCGCGCTGACGGCGAGGCGGACGTCCGGCCGCGCCGCGCGCACCTCGGCCGCGAGCGTCTCGGCGGCGGCGTTGAACGCCGGGGCCTTGGCGGCGTGGTCTCGGAGCATCACGAACGCGACACCGGCGCGGACGAGGTCGAGCGTGCGGCGGCGGATGGCGGCGGCGTCCATCTCAGGGCGTCCCGCGGCGAAGCCGTCGGCGACGAGGAGCAGGCGCGGCAGGGCGAGCGGCGTCACGTGCCGATGCGGCCGGCGTCGGGCGTCGAGGCCGTCGCGAACGTGCGCGTCGGGACGCGGCCGGCAGCGAAGGCGAGGCGGCCGGCCTCGGTCGCGAGGCCGAACGCGCGCGCCATCGCGGCCGGGTGCTGCGCCCCCGCGACGGCCGTGTTGAGCAGCACGCCGTCGTAGCCGAGCTCCATCGCGCGCGCGGCGTCCGAGGCCGTCCCGAGCCCGGCGTCGACGACGAGCGGGACGTCGGGCAGCAGGTCGCGGATGAGCGCGAGCGCGTACGGGTTGGCGAGGCCCATGCCCGAGCCGATCGGGGCCGCGAGCGGCATCACGGCCGCGCAGCCGAGGTCGCGCAGCTTGCGCGCCGTCACCGGGTCGTCGCCGCAGTACGCGAAGACCTCGAAGCCGTCGGCGACGAGCTCGCCGGCCGCCCGGAGCAGCTCGACCGCGTCGGGGTAGAGCGTCTCGTCGTCGCCGATGACCTCGAGCTTGACCAGGTTCGTCTCGAGGGCCTCGCGGGCGAGCTGCGCCGTCAGGACGGCCTCGCGGGCGGTCATGCAGCCGGCCGTGTTGGGCAGCAGGTGCAGCGGCCTTGCGGACCGGCCCAGCGCGTCGAGCAGGCTCTCGCCGCCGCCGTCGAGGTCGATCCGGCGCACGGCGACGGTCACCATCTCGGTCCCCGACGCCTCGACGCTGTCGAGCAGCGCGCGCAGGCTCGGGTAGCGGCTCGTGCCGAGCAGCACGCGGCTCGCCAGCGTCACCCCGCCGACGGTCCAGGGGTCGGCAGGCGTCTCGGCAGGCGTCGTCGGAGCGGACGGAGCGGTCATGTCATCCACCCTGCGCGGCGGTGAT
>JAYWIE010000714.1:0-6041 GCA_043789155.1 Rubricoccaceae bacterium
GTTGCGGAGGTGGTGCAGGACGCGCCCGGCCTCGGCCATGCCCGACGCCGAGATGACGACGAACGGCGTCTCGATGGCGTTGAGCTCCTTGGAGCGCTCGGCCTCGCGGACGTACTCGAGGCGCGCGAAGCCGAACGGGTTCGGGTCCGTCAGCATGGTCTTCAGCACGTCGTCGTCGTAGCACTCGGGGTGGCTCTGGAACACGGACGTCGCGTTGACGGCGAGCGGGCTGTCGACGAAGACCGGGATGGGCGGCAGGCGGCCGTCGTTCTCGAGCCCGTTGAGGGCGTAGACGAGCTCCTGCGTGCGGCCGACGGCGAAGGCCGGCACGACGACGCGCCCGCCGCGCTCGATCGTCCGCTTCACGGTGTTCAGCAGGCGGTCGCGGGCGTCGGTAATCGGCTCGTGGATGACGCCGCCGTAGGTCGACTCCGAGATGAGCCAGTCGACGGGCGGCAGCGGCTCGGGGTCGCGGAGGATGGGCCGGTTCGGGTTGCCGAGGTCGCCGGTGAAGCCGAGCGTCTTCGTCGCGCCGTTCTCGGTCACGTCCAGCGTCACCGTGGCCGAGCCGAGGATGTGGCCGGCGTCGCGGAAGACCGTACGCACGCCCGGCGCGGGCTCGAAGGCGTAGCCGTAGGGCACGCCGACGATCTGCTTCATCGCCTGCTCGGCGTCGGCTTCGTCGTAGAGCGGCTCGACGGGCGGCAGGCCCTGCTTGTGGTGCCGGCGGTTGGTGCGCTCGGCGTCCGAGACCTGGATGTGGCCGCTGTCGCGGAGCATGAGCGCGCACAGGTCGCGCGTGGCGTGCGTGGCCCAGATGGTGCCCGCGAAGCCGTCCTTGACGAACTGCGGCAGGCGGCCCGAGTGGTCGATGTGGGCGTGCGAGAGGACGACCGCGTGGACGCTCGCCGGCTCGCACGGCCACTCGCGGTTGACGACCTCGCCCTCGGCGCGCGGGCCCTGGAAGAGGCCGCAGTCGAGCACGATCCGGGTGCCGTCTTCGAGCATGACGAGGTGCAGCGAGCCGGTGACGGTCTGCGCGGCACCCCAGAAGGTGAGCGTCATCGAGGGGCGGGCGGGTGTGGTGAGAAGGTACCCGACAGGGAGGAGGAAGGAGGAAGGAGGGAAATGCGGGTTGTGCTGCTCCTCGCCTTTGCATCTCCCCTCCTTCCCCTTCCCTCCTTCCTTCTCATCCCATCCAGATCGTCTTCTCGTTGACGAACGCGCGCAGGCCCTCGAGCCCGAGCTCGCGGCCCATGCCGGACGCGCCGACGCCGCCGAACGGCAGCCCGGCGTGGCTCGCGACGAGCGCGTTGACCATCACCACGCCCGCCCGGAGCTGCCGGGCCGCAGCCTCGCCGCGCGCGGCGTCCTGCGTCCACACGGACGCGCCGAGCCCAAAGCGGGTCGCGTTGGCGAGCGCGACCGCGTGCGCGGCGTCGCGCGCGACGGTCACGGCCGCGACCGGCCCGAACAGCTCCTCGGTGTACGGGACCGTCCCCTCGGCGACGCCCGTGAGCACACCGGGCGTGACGAAGAAGCCGGGCCCGCCGAGGGCCGTGCCGCCCGTGGCGAGGCGCGCGCCCTGCGCGACGGCCCGCCGCGTCTGGTCCAGGAGCGTCTCGCGGAGGTCGGCGCGCGCGAGCGGGCCGACGTCCACGGCCGCGTCCGTCGGGTCGCCGACGCGGAGCGCGGCCATCTGCGCGACGAACGCCTCCGTGAAGGCCGCGGCGACTGTCGCCTCGGCGATAAAGCGCTTGCCGGCGATGCAGCTCTGCCCGTTGTTCTGCACGCGCGCGGTGACGGCCGCGGTGACGGCTGCGCCGAGGTCGGCGTCTCGGAGGACGACGAACGGGTCGGACCCGCCGAGCTCGAGCACGACGGGCTTGAGCGCCGCCCCGGCCTCCCGGGCGACGGCCCGGCCCGCCTGCTCCGAGCCCGTCAGCGTGACCGCGGCGACGCGCGGGTCCGCGATGACGGCCGCGACGCGCTCCGCGGTGATGGCGAGGTGCTCGAACGCGCCGTCGCCCATCCCGGCGTCGTGGAAGGCGGCCGCGAGCGCGTCGCCGCAGCCGCGGACGTTGGGCGCGTGCTTCAGCAGCACGCTCCCGCCGGCGAGCAGCGGCGGCACGGCCGCGCGGAGGGCCTGCCAGTACGGGAAGTTCCACGGCATGACCGCGAGGACGGCCCCGAGCGGCTCGCGGGCGACGAACGCGCGCCGCGCGCCGCCGGCCGCGGCGGGCCGGTCGCTGTCGGCGAACGCCTCCTCGGCCATGTCGGCGAGCGCGCGCGCGGCCGACGCGCACTTGGCGACCTCGGCGCGGGCCTGCACGAGCGTCTTGCCCATCTCGTCGGTCGCGAGGCGGGCGAGGCGCTCGCGGTCGGCGTCGAGGCGGTCCGCGAGCGCGTGGACGGCGGCGACGCGCTCGGCGAGGGGCGTCGCCCGGCGGCGGGCGGCGGCGGCGGCGGCGCGCGTGAGGGCGGCGTCGAGCGCGGCGTCGGAGAGGTCCGGGTGCTCGGCGAGGACGTCGCCGGTGGCGGGGTTGACGGAGGCGGACATGGCGGGGCGGTCGGGTGCCGGCATCGCACCGGGCCCGGCCGGATTGGTTCGCGACGCCCGCGGCACGGTGGCTGCCGACACCTCGGGTGTGAGTCGCATCGACGTCCGCGACGTCCGTGACGGACGCGACGTTCGGCAGGCCATCCACCGCGCCCGTCCACCTCATCTTCCCTTGCCGACGCCGCGGCGCGTGGGGACATTGCCGCCTCACCGCCCGACGTCCCGCCCGATGGCCCTCGACGGCACCCTTCGCCGCAGCGCGCGCCTCGTTCGGTCGTGGATCGGCGACCTGCGGCCGGCCCGCTGGCGGGCGGCGCGCGGCACCGGGAGCGCCTCGGGCACCCCCGAGGGAGACGGCGCAGCCCACGGGGCCGCCGCCGAGTTGCCGCCGCCGACGGCCGCCGCACCGTCCGCCGCACCGTCCGCCGAAGACCGGCCCGAAGCGCCCGCCCCCGACGAGACGACCGAGCGCGGCGTCTCGCGCCGCGCCGTCGAGGCCCTCGTCGGGATGCCCGTCGGCGCGCTGGATCTCTACGAGCACGCGCTCCGCCACCGCTCGCTCTACCGCGGCCTCGCCACCGACGGGACCGAGTCCAACGAGCGCCTCGAGTTTCTCGGTGACGCTGTGCTCGGGGCCGTCGTCGCCGAGGCGCTCTTCACGACGTTCGCCGACCGCGACGAGGGCCTGCTGACGCGCACGCGCGCGAGCCTCGTCAACGGCAAGGCCCTCGCCGGCTACGCGACCGCCCTCGGCATGGGGCCGCTGCTGCTGCTATCGGACAACATGGACTCGGCCGAGGGCCGCGCCAACGCCACCATCCTCGCCGACGCCTTCGAGGCCGTGCTCGGGGCCGTCTACATCGACCTCGGCTTCGACGCCGCCCGCACGTTCGTCCTGCGCGTGCTCGACGCCCACGCGAGCGTCCAGGACGCCGCCCAGGACCGCTCCAACCACAAGTCGCGCCTGCTCGAGCTCGTCCAGGGCCGCGGCCTCGCCCAGCCCGTCTACTCGGTCGTGAGCGAGGATGGCCCCAGCCACGACCGCCGCTTCTCCGTCGCGGCCGTCGTCGACGGCGTCGAGTGCGGCCAGGGCACGGCCAGGTCCAAGAAGGAGGCCGAGCAGGAAGCCGCCCGCCAGGCCATCGACACGCTCCGGCGCTTCGAAAAGGACGGTTGAGGGGTTGAGGGTTGAGAGGAGGAAGGGTTGAAAGGGAAATGCATCTCCCCCTCAACCTTGAAACCCCTCAACCGTCCCGCCCTCAGGATCCCGTACGCCTCTCAACCTTTCCACCCCTCAACCTCTCACCCCACCGATGGAACAGGTCATCGCCCGGACGGGCCACCCCGACGTCTTCGCCGAGCGCCACCTCGGGCCCTCGCCCGACGAGACGGCCGCCATGCTCGACGCGCTCGGGCTGGAGTCGCTCGACGCCCTCGCCGACGCGGCCGTGCCGGCCGCGATCCGCTCCGACGCCCGCCTCGACCTGCCTGAGGCGCTCTCGGAGCCCGAATGGCTCGCGCAGGCCGCCGCGCTCGCGGCCGAGAACGTGCCCGCGCGTTCGTTCCTCGGCATGGGCTACGCCGGGACGTTCACGCCGCCGGTGATCCAGCGCAACGTGCTCGAGAATCCGGGCTGGTACACGCAGTACACGCCGTACCAGGCCGAGATCGCGCAGGGCCGCTTGGAGGCGCTGCTGACGTTCCAGACCGTCGTGACGGACCTCACCGGACTGCCGGTCGCCAACGCGAGCCTGCTCGACGAGGCGACGGCCGCCGCGGAGGCGATGTCGCTCTTCGTCGGCGCGCAGCGCGGGGCCCGCACCACCTTCGCCGTCGACGCGCGCGTCCACCCGCAGACCGTCGCCGTCGTGCGGATGCGTGCCGAGCCGCTCGGCATCGCCGTCGAGACCGTCGACGCGGCCACGTTCGCGCCCGGGCCGGACACCGTCGGCGTCCTCGTCCAGTACCCCGCCACGGACGGCGAGGTCGTGGACTACCGCGCCCTCGCCGAGCGCACGCACGCCGCGGGCGCGTACGTCGCCGCGGCCTGCGACCTGCTCGCGCTCGTCGTGCTCGACGCGCCCGGCGCGTGGGGCGCGGACGTCGCGCTGGGCAACAGCCAGCGCTTCGGGGTCCCGATGGGCTACGGCGGCCCGCACGCCGCCTTCTTCGCGTCCTCGGACGCGTTCAAGCGCCAGCTGCCCGGCCGCATCATCGGCGTCTCCAAGGACCGCCACGGCAACCCCGCCCTCCGGATGGCGCTCCAGACGCGCGAGCAGCACATCCGCCGCGAGAAGGCGACGAGCAACATCTGCACGGCGCAGGCGCTGCTGGCCAACATGGCCGCCTTCTACGCCGTCTACCACGGGCCACAGGGCCTGCGGGCCATCGCCGAGTACGTCCACGGCGCGACGACGGCGCTGGCTGCGGCCCTCACGGACGCCGGCCACGAGGTCGTCCACGGCGACGTCTTCGACACGCTCCGCATCCGGCCCGCCGGCCGCTCGGCGCAGGACGTCGTGGACGCCGCGCGGCAGGAGCACGTCAACCTGCGCCTGTTCGCGGACCCCGGATCGGAGTCAGGTCCGCCGGGTGAACCCGGACCTGGCTCACCCGGCGGGGCAGGCTCCTCCGTCGGCGTCGCGCTCGACGAGACCGTCACCCCGGCGGACCTCGCTACGGTCGCCCGAGCGTTCGGGGTGACGTGGGACGGCGCGTTCGAGGCTGCGGCGTACTCCGGCGCGATGCCGCGCACCGGCGACGTCCTCACGCACCCGGTCTTCCACCGCTACCACTCGGAGACCGAGATGATGCGCTTCCTGAAGCGCCTCGAGAACAAGGACCTCTCGCTCGCGCACGCCATGATCGCGCTCGGCAGCTGCACGATGAAGCTCAACGCGGCCGCCGAGATGATGCCGGTGACGATGGCCGGCTGGGCGAACGTCCACCCGTTCGCGCCGACCGAGCAGACGCCCGGCTACGCCGCGATGCTGGAGACGCTCGCCGGCTGGATCGCCGAGATCACGGGCTTCGCCGCCGTGAGCCTCCAGCCCAACTCGGGCGCGATGGGCGAGTACACCGGCCTGCTCACGATCCGCGCGTACCACCTCTCCCGCGGCGACGAGCAGCGCACCGTGTGCCTCATCCCGACGTCCGCCCACGGCACGAACCCCGCGAGCGCCGTCATGGCCGGCATGGACGTCGTGGCCGTCAGGGTCACCGACGCCGGCGACATCGACGTCGACGACCTGCGGGCCAAGGCCGAGCAGCACGCCGGCCGCCTCGCCGCGCTGATGGTCACGTACCCGTCCACGCACGGCGTCTTCGAGCCGACGATCCGCGAGATCGCGGACATCGTCCACGCCAGCGGCGGGCTGGTCTACATGGACGGGGCCAACCTCAACGCGCAGGTCGGCCTGTGCCGGCCGGGCGACTTCGGGATGGACGTCTGCCACCTCAACCTGCACAAGACGTTCAGATC
>JAYWIE010000715.1:0-1737 GCA_043789155.1 Rubricoccaceae bacterium
GCGCCGATCTTCGAGAACTCGAACATCTCGTCCGACCACCAGCAGCTGACGATGCAGGTGCTGCAGAACGTCGCCCGCCGCTACGGGCTCGTCTGCCTCCTGCACGAGAAGCCGTTCGCCGGCGTCAACGGCTCGGGCAAGCACGTCAACTGGTCCATGGCCACCGACGACGGCCGCAACCTGCTCGAGCCCGGCGACACGCCGCACTCGAACGGCCGCTTCCTCTTCTTCTGCACGGCCGTGCTCCAGGCCGTCCACATCCACCAGGACCTCCTCCGGGCGACGATCGCGACGGCCGCCAACGACCACCGCCTCGGGGCCAACGAGGCCCCGCCGGCCATCCTCTCGGTCTTCCTCGGCGACCAGCTCGCCGACGTCTACGACCAGATCGACGCCTCGGGCAGCGCCTCGTCCTCGAAGCCGTCGGGCCTGCTCGGGCTGGGCTCGCCGGTCCTCCCGACGCTGCCGCGCCACGCCGGCGACCGCAACCGGACGTCCCCGTTCGCCTTCACGGGCAACAAGTTCGAGTTCCGCGCCGTCGGCTCGAGCCAGTCCGTGAGCTTCCCGCTGACGGTCCTCAACACGATCGTCGCCGAGGCCATCGACGCGCTCGCGACGGTCTTCGCGGGCAAGCTCGGCACGCGGCGCTCGCAGAAGGCCATCGACGAGGCCCTCCGCGAGACCATCGCCGAGAGCTACCGCGCCCACAAGGCCGTCGTGTTCAACGGCGACGGCTACTCGGAGGCGTGGCACGCCGAGGCCGAGGCCCGCGGCCTGCTCAACCTCAAGACCACGCCAGACGCGCTCGCGACGCTCACCGACGCCAAGAACGTCGCCGTGTTCGAGGCCTACGACGTCCTCTCATCGGCCGAGCTGCACTCGCGCCGCGAGATCCTCGAGGAGCAGTACGTCAAGACGATCAACATCGAGGCCGCCACGACCGAGAGCCTCGCGCGGACGCTCGTGCTGCCGGCCGCGCTGCGGATGCTGGCCGAGATCGGCGAGGCTGCCTCTGCCGTCGCCACGTTCGGCCTCGACGACGCCGGCCCGCGCGCGCTCGCCGCGAGCATCGTCGGGCCGGTCAACGCGCTCCAGACGGCCGTCGGGGACCTCGCCCGCGCCCGCCACGCCGCCGGCGAGGAGACGCTCGCGATGCGCGACGCCGTCCTGCCGGCGATGGCGGCCGTGCGGCAGGCCTGCGACGCGCTCGAGGGCCAGATCGCGGCCGACCTGTGGCCGCTCCCGACCTACCGCGAGATGCTGTTCGTCAAGTAGGCCGGCGTCCCGGCGCTCGGTTCTGCCGCCCGCTCTGGCTCGCGCCGGGGCGGGCGGCCCCGTCACCGGGCCACGACGAAGCGGCGGGCCGCGGCGTACGCTCCGGCCCTCAGCCGGACGACGTAGACGCCCGGGGCCAGACGGCTGGCGTCGAGCACGGCCTCGTACGCCCCGGCCGGCCGCTCGCCGTCGGCGAGCACGGCCACCTCGCGGCCGAGCAGGTCGGCCACGGACACGCGGACGGGGCCCGCCGCGGCGAGGTGGTACCGGACGACGGCGCGGCCGGCGGTCGGGTTGGGAGCCGGCGCGTCGAGGGCGGTCGCCGCGGGCGGTGCGTCGGGCTCGCCGGCGACGACGATGCCCACGCGGAGCGTCACCGGGACGACGGCGCGGAACGTGTAGCCGCCGTTGGAGAGCGTCAGCGCGAGGTCGGTCGAGACCGGCCCGTCGGGCAGGCCGGCC
>JAYWIE010000716.1:0-1737 GCA_043789155.1 Rubricoccaceae bacterium
CCGGTTCGGGCACACGACGGGCGCGCCGGTCGCGCTGCTCAGCCCGAACGCGGCCTACGAGAAGGACCGCGCGGGCTGGCCCGAGACGATGGCCGTGACGGGCACGGGCGAGGGCGTCGCGCGGGTGACGCTGCCGCGGCCGGGCCACGCGGACCTCGCCGGGGCGCAGAAGTACGGCTTCGACCGCCCGCCGCACGGCCCCGACATCCGGCCCGTGATCGAGCGGTCGTCCGCCCGCGAGACCGCGATGCGGGTCGCGTGCTGCTCGGTCGCGCGCCAGATGCTCGCCGCGCTCGGGATCGAGATCGGCAGCCACGTGCTGCGCGTCGGCGCGGTCGGCGTCGGGCACGCCTCCGAGGCGGCCGCGGCGCGCGACGCGCTGCTCGCCGGCGGCGCGCACGCCCTCTCGGCGGCGGCCGACGCGAGCCCGGTCCGGATGCTGGACGCCGCGCTGAGCGAGGCCGCCGTTGCGCACGTCGGCGCGACCAAGAAGGCCGGCGACACGCTCGGCGGCGTCTACGAGGTCGTCGCGACCGGCGTGCCGGTCGGGCTCGGCTCGTACGCGCAGGGCGACCGCCGCCTCGACGGCCGCCTCGCCGGGGCCATCCTGTCCATCCAGGCCCAGAAGGCCGTCGAGGTCGGTGACGGCATGGACGGCGGGACGGCTCCGGGCTCGCAGGTCCAGGACCCGATCGCGCGCATCGACGGGCGTCTGTCGCGGACGTCCAACCACGCCGGCGGCGTCGAGGGCGGCATCTCCAACGGGATGCCGATCGTCGTCCGCGGCACGATGAAGCCGATCCCGACGCTCATCCGCCCGCTCGCGACCGTGGACCTCGCCACGGGCGAGCCGGCCGTCTCGCGCTACGAGCGCTCGGACGTGACGAGCGTCCCGGCGGCGAGCACGGTCGCCGAGGCCGTCGTGGCGTGGGTGCTCGCCGAGGCCTTGCTGGAGCGCTACGGCGGCGACACGTTCGAGGCGCTGCGCGCGCGCGTCGAGGCGGACCGGGCGGCGGCGCTGTAAAACCGCAGGGCCGTGAGACGGCGGATTGCGCTTTGCGGCAGCATGTCGTTTCTTCGCCGATGTAAGCCCTTCCACAGCCCGGCCATGTCGGCTCCTATCTCCATGAAAAGACTCGCACTCCTCGTCCTCTTCCTGCTCGCCGCCCAACCCGCGTTTGCCGGAACCGGCATCTTCAAGACCTTCGTCGTCCTTGACACAGGTGCCGGGAATGTGTTCTACGGAGGCGGTGGAGCCACCGCTCCGTTCTTCCAGACGACGTACTTCGCACCCACGGCGTCGGGCGGGTCGTTTACTCTCAACGGAGCCGAGATCAACACGTTCAAGAACGGGTCCGGCAACGTGACTGGTGCCTCGCTGTTCTACCGCGTCACGCCGGTAGGCGGCACGCCGGGCGCGTTCATCCAGGTGCCGCTCAACTTCGGAGCCAACCTCCCGAGCCCCGGCGACCAGCGGTGGGACAAGACCAATGCCGGCATCGACCTAAAGGCGGCCTGTGGCACGGGAAACGTTTGCGCGCTAGAGCTTTATTTCCAGGCGTTCACCAACGAGGGAGACCGGTTCGACAACAACGCAGGGGCCAACTTCAAGCGACCCTTCGGCGTCGCGCCGTTCGCCGACGCCGTTGCGGACAACGCCGGCTACCGCCTGCTGACGACCCCGATGACGGGCACGACCGTCGGCACGCTCGCCGGCATCAACCTCGTCCAGGGCGT
>JAYWIE010000717.1:0-6037 GCA_043789155.1 Rubricoccaceae bacterium
CCGAAGAACGGGACGCCCTCGGTGCGCGCCCAGCGCACGGCCTCGACCTTGCCCGCGATGCCGCGGTCGCCGAAGCCCGGCGCGACGAGCACGCCCGAGACGCCGGCCAGGGTCGTGGCGACGTTGGCCTCGGTGAGGTCGTCCGAGAGGACCGAGCGGAGCTCGACCTGGACGCCGGCGTGGGCGGCCGCGAGCAGCAGGCTCTCGTTGATGGACTTGTAGGCGTCCTGGTGCTCGACGTACTTGCCGACGAGCGCGACCGTGACCTGCCCGCCGGGGTTCTTGAGCCGGCGCAGCGTCTCGACCCAGCCCGCCATGTCGGCGTCGGGGTCGACGGCGAGCGCGGCCGCGAGGCCGAGCCGCTCGAGCACGACCTCGTCGAGCCGCTGCTCGCGCAGCAGCAGCGGCACCTCGTAGATGGACTCGGCGTCGAGGCTCGCCACGACGGCCCGCTTCTCGACGTTGCAGAAGAGCGCGATCTTGCGGCGGATGTCGTCGTCGAGCGGGTACTCCGAGCGGCACACGAGGACGTCCGGCTGGAGGCCGTAGCTCTGGAGCGTCTTGACCGAGTGCTGGGTCGGCTTGGTCTTGAGCTCGCCCGCAGCCGCGAGGTACGGCACGAGCGTGAGGTGGACGAGGGCGGTGTGCGCGCGGCCCTCCTCGAGCGAGATCTGGCGGATGGCCTCGAGGTACGGCAGCGACTCGATGTCGCCGGCGGTCCCGCCGATCTCGGTGAGGATGACGTCGTAGTCGCCGGTCTCGGCGAGGCGGCGCATCCAGCCCTTGATCTCGTCGATGACGTGCGGGACGATCTGGACGGTCTTGCCGAGGTACGCGCCCGCCCGCTCCTTGGCGATGACGCCCGAGTAGACGCGGCCGGTCGTGACGTTGTTGGCCTGCGACATCGGCACGCCGAGGTAGCGCTCGTAGTGGCCGAGGTCGAGGTCGGTCTCGGCCCCGTCGTCGGTGACGAAGACCTCGCCGTGCTCGTACGGGTTCATCGTGCCCGCGTCGACGTTGAGGTACGGGTCGAACTTCTGGATCGTCACGCGCAGCCCGCGCGCCTCGAGCAGCCGCCCGAGGCTCGCCGAGACGATGCCCTTGCCGAGCGAGGACGTCACGCCGCCGGTGACGAAGATGAACGAGACGGGCGGGGAATCGGGCATCGGGCGCGAGGGAGGGCTCGCGGGGCAAGCTACGCGGCCGGGCGTGCCGCCCACGGCGGCGCAGCGTCTTTCTCACGTCCGGCGCTACAGGCCGAAGACCTCTCGGAGCCCGTCCGCGAGCGACGCCGGCGCGCGGCCGAGCAGGTCGGCGAGCTCCGGCGTCACCGTCGCCTCCTGCCCGGCGCGGACGTCGAGCACGAAGGCCGTGACCTTGCCGACGACCGCCTCGGGCAGGCCGCGCTGCGCCATCCCCGCCCTGAAGGCCTCCTCGCTCACGTCCGTGTAGCTCACGGCCGTTCCAGCGACCGCGCCGAGCGCCTCGGCGACGTCGCCGAACGACCACGCCGCGGGGCCGGTGAGCGTGTAGAGCGCGCGCGCGTCGGGCAGCAGCAGCGCGTTCGCGATGGCCTCGCCCTGCTCGCGGCGCAGCGCGAACGCGACGCGCCCGTCGCCGGCCGGCAGGAAGATGCCGGACTCGAGCGCCCGCGCGCCGCCGACGAACTGCGGCACGGCGTCCATGTAGAGGGCATTGCGGAAGATTACGGGCGCGAGGCCGCTCTCCCGAATCATAGCCTCGGTCTCGAAATGCTCGCCCATCAGGGCGTTGCGGAGCGAGCCTGGGTCGGCGAGGCTCCGGCTCGTGTAGGCGAGCCGCCGGACGCCCGCCGCCGCTGCAGTGTCGATCACGGTGCGGTGCTGCCGGAGCCGGTCGCCCTCGTCCCCGCTGGAAATCAGCAGGACGGTGTCGATGCCCGCCACGGCGGCGTCGAGCGACGCGCGGTCGTCGTAGCTGCCGACGCGGACGTCGACGCCCCGCTCGGCAAGGTCCGCGGCACGGCCGGCGTCGCGGGTCAGCGCGGCAATCCGGCCGGCGGACGTGCCGGTGAGGAGCTGCGCGACGACGGCGCGGCCGAGGTGGCCGGTGGCACCGGTGATGAGGAGTGAGGCGGGCATGAACGTGGGGGTTGAGGGCGGAGCTGATTCTGCTGCAGGCGTCGCGCGGCTCAGGCCGCGAGCGCGGCGGCGTCGCGGGCCGGCGGCGCGCCGAACGTCCGCGCGTACTCGCGGCTGAACTGCGACGGGCTCTCGTAGCCGACCCGGAACGCGACGTCGCGGGCGGTCTCGGCCCCGGCCGCGAGCAGGCGGCGCGCCTCGAGCAGCCGCAGCCGCTTGTAGTACTGCAGCGGCGCGAGCGCCGTCGCGGCCTTGAAGTGGGCGTGGAACGCCGACGCGCTCATGCCCGCCGCCGCGGCGAGCGCCTCGACGCGGACCGGCCCCGGAAAGGCGTCCTTCATCTGCCGGATCGCCCCGGCGACGCGCCGCGCGGCCGTCCCGGGCAGCGTCGCGCGCGCCAGCGCGGGCCCGTCGGGCCCGGTGAGCAGCCAGTAGTACAGCTCGCGCAGGACGGGCTCGGCCAGGGCGGGGATCGCGGCCGGCGTCTCGAGCAGCCGCACGAGGCGCAGCAGGGCGTCCGCGGCCGCCTCGGGCAGCGGCCCGACGAACGCGCCGAGCGCGGGCGACGCCGGGGCAGCGGCGCGGACGCCGGCCTGCCCCGCGACCTCGACCAGCAGCGCGGCGTCGAGCGCGACGAGGAGCGCGAGGTACGGCACCGCGGGCGTCGCCTCGGTGATGTGCGCCACGAGCGGCAGGTCGAGCGCGAGCACGAGGCAGTCGCCGGGGCCGTACGTCAGCACCGTCTCGCCGACGACGGCCGTCTTGGACCCCTGCACGACGACGCACAGCGACGCCCCGTAGAGGACGTGCTCGGGCGGCCGCGGGGCGCGGTAGCGGACGAAGCAGAGCCCGGCGACGGCGGTCTCGTAGAACGAGCCGTCGCCGGCCGGGGAGGCCGGGTGGAGAGCCGTGTAGCGGTCGACGGCGCGGGCGAGAGGCGTGGCGGGATGCGGCATTGCGGGGTGCGGCGGGGCCGGTGAGCATAGCGCCGCCCGAGCGCCTCACGGCGCGCGCCTGGAGGATCGGGCAAGACCCTGCGACGATCCGGCACGCCGCCGCGCCCCGGGAGGAGTAGCCTGGAGCCGTCACCACCGCCCTGCCTCTCATGGCCTCTCCCATCACGTCGGCCCACAGCCCGCGCGTCGCGCTCGTCACCGGCGGCAGCCGCGGCCTCGGCCGCAGCACCGCGCTCGCCCTCGCCGACGCCGGCACCGACGTCGTGATCACGTACCACACCAACGCCGACGCGGCCGCCGAGGTCGTCGCCGGGGTTGCCGCGCGCGGCCGCACGGCGGTCGCGGTGCAGCTCGACACGGCCGACGTCGCGTCTTTCCCCGCCTTCGCCGCGGCGCTCCGTACGGCTCTCGCCGAGACGTGGGGCCGCGACACGCTCGACGTGCTCGTCAACAACGCCGGCTCGGGTGTCTACGCGCCGTTCGCGGAGACGACCGAGGCGCAGTTCGACCGCATGATGGGCGAGCACTTCAAGGGCGTCTTCTTCCTCACGCAGGCGCTGCTGCCCACGCTCGCCGACGGCGGGCGCATCGTCAACCTGTCGTCCGGGCTGGCGCGGTTCAGCACGCCCGGCTACGCGGCGTACGCCTCGATGAAGGGGGCCGTCGAGGTGCTCACGCGCTACCTCGCGGCCGAGCTCGGCGGGCGCGGGATCGCCGTCAACACAGTCGCGCCGGGCGCGATCGAGACCGACTTCGGCGGCGGGGCCGTCCGCGACAACCCGGCCTACAACGCGGGCGTCGCGAGCCAGACGGCCCTCGGCCGCGCCGGCCTCCCGGACGACATCGGGCCGATGATCGCCGCGCTCGTCTCGGACGCGAACCGGTGGGTGAGCGGGCAGCGGATCGAGGTCGCGGGCGGCACCCGGCTGTAGCGCCCCCGGGCCCGGCCCACAGGCCCGGCCTACACGCCCGGCGTCGGGCGCGTCCGCTCGCCGGGGCCGGGGAAGGCGACGCCGTCGTAGAGCGCGTCGAGCGGCAGGGCGACGTCGAGGCAGGGAATGCGCGCCTCGCCTTCGGACGTCAGGACGGCACGCCATGCGTCGCCGTCCCGCGAGTAGACGTGCACGCTCGGCGCATCCTGCGAGACGAGGACGTAGGCCTGCAACGAGGGGATCTGTGCGTACAGGTCAAACTTCGCGCCCCGGTCGTAGCTCGCCGTCGATGGGGAGAGCACCTCGACGAGCACGAGCGGGTTGAGCAGCGCCGTGTTCGCGAACCGCGTCCCATGCAGCGAGCGCTCCCCGCAGACGACCGAGACGTCGGGGTACGTGTAGAGGTCTGCCGCCTCGACGCGGATCGCCAGAGCGTCGGTAGACACGGTGCACCCGCGGCCCTGAAGCGCCACCCGGAGCGCGAAGAATGCGTTACCGACGATGTCGGAGTGTGGCACGGAACCGCCGGCCATCGCGAACACCCCGCCCCGGTAGAACTCGTGCTTCGTCTCCTGCCCTACCTCCCACTCGAGGAAGTCGGCGAAGGAAAGGACGGGCTCAGGGCGAGCGGACATTGGCGTGGGGGCGGGCGGCGCGTCAAGATCGGCCACCCGGGCGCGGTGTCCTACTCCGGCTTCTCCGCGACGACCGAGAGGCCCGTGCCGCGCGCGTTGCGGTCGCGCAGGTCGAGCGCGTTCAGCGCCAGCCCGAGCGGCCCCGCCGCGGCGTAGTACAGCGGCAGCACGAGCGCCGCGGCGCGGCTCGCGTTGAGCGCCCGGATCGGGCCCTGCACGAGGATGCGCCAGCCGACGGTCCCGAAGCGGCCGTAGGCGTACGTCGTCTCGACGACCGGCAGGCCGGCCGTCGCGAGCTTCTCGGCGAGCTCGGCCGCGTTGTAGCCGTCGCGGACGTGCTCGCCGATAAAGCTCTGCTGCCCGGCCTCGGTGATGCCCGAGCCGCCGAGGTCTGAGGGCGTGTTGACGATGAGGTGCCCGCCGGGCTTCAGCACCCGGGCGACGTTGCGGAAGACGGCGCGGTCGTCCTCGATGTGCTCCATCACGTCGACCGACAGCACCAGGTCGAAGGCGTCCGCCTCGGCGAAGACGGGCTCGGCCGCGTCCGTGAGGTCGGCCTCGGCCCAGCGGACGCGCCCGGCGTGGGGCGTCGTGGCCACGAACGCCGCGGCGCGGTCGAGGTAGTCGCGCTTGACGTCGACCGCGACGACCTCGACGTTCGGGAAGGAGCGCAGCAGCCAGTACGTGTACTGCCCGAAGCCCGTCCCGGCGTCGAGCACGCGGAAGGGCCGCCCGGCCGGGGCCGCGGCGACGAGCCGCCGGACGGCCCGGCGGACGTACCACGAGCGCAGGAAGACGGCGTCGAGCGTGCGGTAGAAGGCCTTCGTGCGGAGCGGCGTCGCCCAGAAGAACGTGCCCAGGCGGTCCTTGACCGGATCGTAGTCCACGGCGTGCGGCGCGAGATGTGCGCCGAAGGTAGAACCCGCGGCCAGAGCCAATGTTGAAGAGGGCGCGGCCGGCGCGGGCCACGTAATTCGCACAGGCAAGGCCGCGGCCGTGTCGCTACTCTGCCGCCCACGCCGCATCCACGCCGCATCCACGCCACCGCCGCCCCGACGTTGAGCCACGACTCCCACACGCCCCCGACGGGCTCCTACCTCGCCGTCCTCTCGCTCGCCGCGCTCGGCGTGGTCTACGGCGACATCGGCACGAGCCCGCTCTACGCGCTCAAAGAGGTCTTCTCCGAGCACTACGGGCTCGCGGTCACGCCGGACCACGTGCTCGGCATCCTGTCGCTGATCTTCTGGAGCCTCGTGCTCGTGATCTCGGTGAAGTACCTCGCGTTCGTGATGCGCGCCGACCTCCGCGGCGAGGGCGGCATCATGGTCCTGACGGCGCTCGTGACGCCGAGCCGCGCCCACACCGCCGGCGGGCCGCGCGTGCCCGCGCCGAGC
>JAYWIE010000718.1:0-1735 GCA_043789155.1 Rubricoccaceae bacterium
CGTCGTGCCGGGCCGCGTCGTGCCGGGCCGCGTCAGGGCGCGCCGCCGACCAGCTCGCGCCACGGGTCCCGGTCCAGCAACCACACGTAGAACGCCGCCCCGAGGACGCCGTGGTACAGCCCGAGCGGCCACACGTTGCCGTGGTCGAGGTAGGTGACCGCAAAGGCCCCGCCGAGGGCGGTCGTGGCCCCGACGAGCGGCCACGCAGGCACGTGCACGCTCCCGAACGCGACGGCGCTGATCGGGACGACGGCGAGCGCGGGCAGGCCGGCCTCGGTGAGGTGCCGCGTGAGCATGCCCTGCACGAGCGTCTGCTGCGTGATCCCCCACGCAGGGTACAGTACAGCACGAGCAGCGGCAGCAGTGTCGCGTCGACGCGCAGCGACCCCTGCGCCGCGCCGACGGCCGCCATGCCCGCCAGCGACACGGCCGCGACGACCGAGGCGTCGCGGAAGGCGGGGCCGAGGCCCTCGCGGGTGAGCCCGATCTGGCCGAGATAGCCTGGCTCGGTCGCGGCCCGCGCGCCCACGTAGCCCCCCCACCCGAGCACGACGACCGGGATGAAGACGCCGGACCGCCCCTGCGACGACGCGACGAGGTGCCCGACGCCGGTCAGCCCGACCGCCGCCATCTCGAGCACGGCGCGCCGCGAGAGGCCCCGCCGCGGGGGGCCGCGCCGCGGGGCGCGCTCGCCCTGCGGGCCGAGCGGGACCGTGAGCGCGAAGACGACCGGCCGCGTGTCACCGCCCTGGGCGCGCGCCGGCGATGGGAGGGCTGCGAGGAGGATGGCGAGGAGGACCGGACGCATCGGCGGGCGGGCGAGAGGCCGCCAACGTATCCGCCGCGGCGCGGCCGCGCCTGATACAGACGGACTAGCCGGCCTGGCCGAGGTAGCTTGACGGCCCCGTCCGCCCCCGCGCCATGCCGTCCGCCCCGCCCTCGGCCTCGCCCTCGGCCCCGCCCTCGGCGTCCAGCGAGGAGGACCGTGCGCTCGTCCGCCGCGCGCTCGGCGAGGACGGACGCCCGCCGGACCAGGCCGCCTACGCGCGCCTCGTCGCCAAGTACCAGGGCCCGCTCACGCGCCACGTCGGCCAGATGATGCGCGCCGAGGCCGACGTCGAGGACCTCGTCCAGGAGGCGCTCGTGAAGGCCTTCGCCGCGCTCGACCGCTACTCGCCCGAGTTTGCCTTCTCGACGTGGCTCTACCGCATCGCCACGAACCACGCCATCGACCACATCCGCCGGCGGCGGCTGCGGACGGTCTCGATCGACAAGCCGCTCCAGACCGGCGACGGCGAGGTCCAGATGGAGATCCCGGACTCGACCTACCGCCCGGACCGCGCCATCGTCGAGAGCCAGCGCGGGGCCATCCTGCATGAGGCCGTCGAGGCGCTGCCGCCCAAGTACCACCGCGTGATCGTGATGCGCCACCGCGACGAGATGTCCTACGAGGAGATCGCGGACGCGCTCGCCCTCCCGCTCGGGACGGTCAAGGCGCACATCTTCCGCGCGCGCGCGCTGCTCAATAAGGCGCTGAAGGACCGGCAGGGAGACCTGGAGTAGGGATTGGGGATTGGGGATTGGGGATTGGACCGGGACGGCCCCGATTGTTCCGACCACGCGCCCCGTAGAGACGCCCCGCTGGGGCATCTTCGCTCCGGCCGGCACGGCACGTCCCCGCCGCCGCCGTCCCCGCCGCCCGTAACCGCCACACGCCGCCGGCCGTAGCCGACCG
>JAYWIE010000719.1:0-6022 GCA_043789155.1 Rubricoccaceae bacterium
GCCGTCTCCGAGTTGGCGCGCAGGAACGGCACGAGGCTGTCGGTGATGTCGGGCCGGTTGCGCATCGTCCACCAGTCCGAGAAGGCGAACCACGGCGTCTTCTGGACGAACAGCGCGTCGTCGCCGATGATGGCCATCGAGCGGTCGAACGCGCCCTCGATGCCGTTGATGACGGTGAACATGGACGTCACGGACACGATGCCGATCACGATGCCGAGCGTCGTCAGCAGCGCCCGCAGCTTGCGCGCCCAGAGCGTCTGCGCCGCGATGCGGACGCCTTCGGCGAGTTCGGTCGTGAGCATGCGGCGGGCGAGATCGGGAGCGGCAAGGTCGCCCTACGGGGAATGTGGGATGTGGGATGCGGGATTTTCTGCCCGTCTCCTCTCCCCCCTCCCGCATCCCCCGGGCCGCCGTACCATCCCCGCACTCCACCGCGCGCGCGATGCCTCCGCACCTCTTCGTCCTCTTCGGAGCCACCGGCGACCTCGCCGCGGTAAAGCTCTTCCCGGCCCTGTTCCACGTCTCCGCCGGCAGCGACGCGCCGGTCGTCGTGCTCGGCGTCGGCCGGTCGGAGTGGGACGACGGGCACCTTCAGCAGACGGCCGTGGACGCGCTCGTCGCGGCCGGCACGGACGAGGGTGAGGCGCGGACGTGGGCCGAGGCGACGCTCCGCTACGCCCGCACGGCGTCCTACGGCGATCTCGCGCCCGTCTTCGCGCGCGCGGCCGAGATCGAGGCCGAGTCGGGCACCGACGGAAACCGCGTCTACTACCTCGCCCTCCCGCCCTCCGCCTTCCCCGACGCGATCCGCGCGCTCGGCGAGCACGAGGCCGGGCGCGCCGGCACGGACGGCGCGGGCTGGGGCCGCCTCGTCATCGAGAAGCCGTTCGGCCACGACGCCGCGAGCGCGCGCGAGCTCAACGCGGTCGTCCACGCGCACTTCAGCGAGGACGCCGTCTACCGCATCGACCACTACCTCGGCAAGGAGACGGTCCAGAACCTGCTCGTCTTCCGCTTCGCCAACGCCATCTTCGAGTCCGTCTGGAATCGGCAGCAGGTCGAGCGCGTCGAGATCACCGTCTCCGAGACCAACGACGCCGAGGGCCGCGCGGGCTACTTCGACGGCGTGGGCACGCTGCGCGACATGATCCAGAACCACCTCACGCAGCTGTTCACGCTCGCGGCGATGGAGCCGCCGGTGCGCCTCGACGCCGAGGGCATCCGGACCGAGAAGATCAAGGTGCTCCGGAGCACGCGCACGGCCCGCCGCGACGAGGTCGTGCTGGGCCAGTACGGGCCCGGCGACGGACGGCCCGGCTACCGCGAGCACGACGGCGTCGCCAAGAACTCGACGACCGAGACCTTCGTGGCCGTCCGCCTCCACGTGGACAACTGGCGCTGGCAGGGCGTCCCGTTCATCCTTCGGACGGGCAAGCGCATGCCCGAGCGCCTCACCGAGATCGCGGTCGTCTTCCGGACGCCGCCGGTCGCGCTGTTCCGCCGCAAGGGCGAGGCGCACCCGTCGCCGGCCCCGAACGTGCTCCGGATCCGGCTGCAGCCGGACGAGGGCTTCCACCTCTCGTTCGAGGTCAAGACGCCCGGCGACGGCTTCGGCGTGACGACGCAGGAGCTCGACTTCTGCTACGAGGACGCCTTCGGCCGCCTGCCGGACGCCTACGAGACGCTGCTGCGCGACGTCGCGCGCGGCGACGCGACGCTGTTCGTCCACGCCGACGAGGCCGAGCAGGCGTGGCGGCTCTACGAGCCCCTGCTGGACCACGACGGCATCGCCGTCCACCGCTACGCGTCGGGCACGCGCGGCCCGGCCGAGGCGGACCGCCTCGCCGACGCATGACGCCGCGGCGTCCGGGCCTGGCCGGGCGCGAGGATGTGACCGACTGCCGTCGCCGGCCGCCCCGTAGATTCAGCGACGCCCGCCGCCCGCCCGATGCCCATCGTCGTCCTCCCCACGCCCGCCGACGTCTCCGACGCGCTCGCCGACCGCACGGCCGACGTGATCCGGCAAGTGCTCGGCGTCCGCGCCCGCGCGCTCGTGTGCCTCACCGGCGGCTCGACGCCCGAGACGGCCTACGCGCGCCTCGCCGCGGCCGAGGGCATCGAGTGGGACCGCGTGCACCTGTTCTGGGGCGACGAGCGCGCCGTCGGCGAGAGCTCGCCGGACTCCAACGCGGGCATGGCGCAGCGGACGCTCATCGGGCCGGCCGGCATCCCGGCGTCCAACGTGCGCCGCATCGAGGGCGAGCGCGGCGCGCGCGAGGCGGCGCAGGGCTACGAGTCCTGCCTCGAGGAGTTCTTCGGCTCCGCGCCGGCCCGCTTCGACGTGCTCCACCTCGGGATGGGCCCCGACGGGCACGTCGCGTCGCTCTTCCCCGGCAGCCCCGCCCTCGCCGAGCAGCACCGCCGCGTCGTCGCGACCGAGGCCCCGGACGCCTTCGCCGTCCGCGACCGCGTCACGCTGACGCTGCCCGTCCTCGGGCGCTCGGCCGTGACGCTCATCGCCGCGGCGGGCGCGGGCAAGCGCGACGCCCTCAGAGCCGCCTTCTCGGACGATCCGCCGCCCGTCGGGCGCGTCCGCCCCGAGCGCGGCGAGCTGACGTGGCTCCTCGACGCCGCCCTCGCCGACGGTATCGTCGCGGCGACGGAGTAGGGGTTGGGGATTGGGGAAAGATGGCCTTTCCCCATGCCAGGTCCAGGCTTGCCCGGCGGGTTCACCCGGTCATGCCCCATCCCTCATGCCTTTCCGGACCCGCAGGTTAGATCCGGCCGGCGGGCGCGTCTTGGAGGCGACATGCCCAGCCGCCCGTGACCGCCCCCGACCCTGCCACAGCCTCCTGGTCCGTTCGCCTCGTCGCGCCGACCGTCGTCTCCGAGCCCGGCCTCGACGCCGTCCCCGAGGCCGTCGTGCAGCACGCGTGGGGCCGCGGCCTCTTCGACCGCACCGCGCTGCGGACGACCGAGGGCGAGGCCGTCCGGGTCGTCCGCACGGGCCGCCTCAACCGGGCCTCGGGCCCGGACTTCTCGGACGCGCTCGTCCACGTCGGCGGGCTCGCGTGGGCCGGCGACGTCGAGATCCACCGAACGTCGGCGGACTGGGAGCGCCACGGGCATCACACGGACCCGGCCTACGACCGCGTCGTGCTGCACGTGGTGCTGAGCGCCGACGCGCGGACGGGCACGCTGCGCCGGGCCGACGGCTCGGCCCTGCCCGAGATGGTCCTGCTACCGCACCTCGACCGCAGCCTCGCCGGCGTCGTCCGCGACCTCGCCTCGGCCCCGGACGTCGCCCCGCGCTGCCACGCGCGCTGGCCCGACGTGCCCGCGGCGCTCGCTCAGCCGTGGCTGCGCGCGCTCGGCGCGGCGCGCCTGCGGGCCCGGGCCGCGGCGCTCGGGCAGGCTTACGGCCGCCGGCCGGACCTCGGCGCGCTGCTCGGGGCCCGCGTCTTCCGGGCGCTCGGCTACGAGGACAACGCCGGCGCGATGGAGGCCCTCCACGGCCGCCTGCCCGCCGTCGTCTACACCCTCGGCGACCCGGCCGACGTGCTCGCGGCCGTCCTCCACGCCGCAGGCCTGCTCTCGCCGCTCGACGCGCTCCACGACCGTGTCGGAGCCGTCTCGGGCGTCGTGCCCGGCGGCGTCGTGCCCGCCGGCGTCGTGCCCGGCGGCGTCGTGCCGATGCCGCGCGAGGCGTGGCGGCGCTCGGGCCGCCCGGCCAACGCCCCGCGCACGCGCGTCGCGCAGGCCGCCGCGCTCGTCGGCCCCGGCGGCGTCCTCCGCGCGGACGCCGTCGCCCGCGTCGCCGACGCCCTCGCCGGCGACGCGACCGGCGCGGCTCTCGACCTGCTCCGGCCTGCACCCGCTGACGCCACGCGCCGCCTCGGGGCCGACCGCGCCCGCGACGTCTTCGTGAACGCCGTCGCGCCGGTCCTCCTGCTCGACGCCGACCTCCGCGGCGACGCCGCACTCGACGCCCGCGTCCTCGCGGCCGTCGCCCGGCTACCCGCTGCCCGCGACCGGATCACCGACGGCTTCCGCGCCGCCGGCACCCCGCTCCGCCGCGCGCTCGACGCGCAGGGCGCGCACGCGCTCGCCCGCGACTTCTGCGACGAGGGCCGCTGCGCCCGCTGCGCCATCGGCCGTCACCTGTGGCCGGGGCTGGCCGGGGCGTGACCGCCCGACCGCACGACGGAGACGCGGCGCGCGGCACCCGTTCCGGCCGCATCGACCCGGCCGGCGCAGACGCCCGCCGGAGCGCCCGCCGGGTCCCACGTGGCCTGCCGGGCAACTTCGGGGCACCGACGGGGTTTAGCTTTCAGCCCGGACTGAAACCTCCTGCATGACCGCCACGCTCGCGCCCCTGCCCGCGCCCCGCTCCGGACTCGCCGCGCTGCGCGCGCCCGTCGAGGCGGACCTGCGGCACTTCCGGACGCACTTCCGCGGCGCGATGCGCTCGGACGTGCGCCTGCTCGACACCGTCACGCAGTACCTGCTGCGCCAGAAGGGCAAGGAGATCCGCCCGACGCTCGTGCTGCTCGCGGCCCAGATGACCGGCGGCGTGACCGAGAAGAGCTACCGCGGGGCTGCGCTCGTCGAGCTACTCCACACGGCGACGCTCGTCCACGACGACGTCGTGGACGAGGCTGAGACGCGGCGCGGGCTCGCGACCGTCAACGCGCTCTGGAAGAACAAGGTCGGCGTGCTCCTGGGCGACTACCTGCTCAGCCGCGGCCTGCTGCTGGCTCTCGACGCCGGCGACGTCGACCTGCTGACGACGGTCTCGACGGCCGTCCGGCGCATGTCCGAGGGCGAGCTCTACCAGATCGAGACCGCCCGCCGCCTCGACGCGACCGAGGCGGCCTACTTCCGCATCATCGCCGACAAGACGGCGAGCCTGCTCGCGGCGTGCATGGCTATCGGCGCGATGTCCGCCGGGGCCACTCCGGCCGAGGTCGAGCGCGCGACGGCCGTCGGCGAGACGCTCGGGCTGGCCTTCCAGATCCGCGACGACCTCTTCGACTACGACGCCGACGCGAGCGCGGGCAAGCCCGTCGGGCTGGACCTGCAGGAGCGCAAGATGACGCTGCCGCTCATCGCCGCGCTCGACCGCGCGACGGCCGCGGACCGCGCGCGCATCCGCCGCATCGTCCGCCGGCGGCGCAAGAGCCGCGCCGAGACGGCCGAGGTCGTCCGGTTCGTGGTCGCGCACGGCGGGGCCGCCTATGCCCGGACGCGCATGGAAGCCCTCGCCGCGGATGCCGCCGCGGGCCTCGCCGCCTTCCCGCCCTCCGCGGCCCGCGACGCGCTCGTCGGGCTCTGCACGTACGTCGTCGAGCGCAAGCGGTAGCGGGCCGAGGCGGCGGTATCCTCAGGCTCCGCAGCGCCCCCGCGATGACCGTCCACTTTCTGGGCACCGGCTCCGCCCTGACCTCGGCCGACCGCACGACGACCATGCTCGCCGTCGAGGCTTCGGGGGCCTTCGTGCTCGTCGACTGCGGCGGCGACGCCGCCCACCGCCTGATGCGCGCCGGGCTGGACCCGGCCGCGGTCGACGCTGTGATTCTCACGCACGAGCACCCGGACCATATCTCGGGCTTCCCGCTGCTGATCGAAAAGCTGTGGCTGCTCGGCCGGCGCGCCCCGGTCCCGGTCTACGGCCTCGCCCGCACGCTCGACGTCGCGCGGGGCCTCTTCGGGCTGTTCGACACGAGCGGCTGGGAGGGCCTCCCGGCCATCGAGTACGTCGAGACCGCGGGCACGGCGGGCGCGACCGTCTTCGAGCGCGGCCCGTTCCGCGTGAGCGCGAGCCCCGTCGCCCACCCGGTCCCGACGGTCGGCCTGCGCGTCGAGGCGGACGGGGCCGTGCTGGTCTACTCCTGCGACACGTCGCCGTGTGCGTCCGTCGTGGAACTCGCGCGCGGCGCGGACCTGCTCGTCCACGAGGCGACGGGCCACCTGCCGGGCGTCCACAGCTCGGCCGAGGAGGCTGCGGCCTGCGCGGCCGAGG
>JAYWIE010000720.1:0-1726 GCA_043789155.1 Rubricoccaceae bacterium
GGTCCGGAAGACGAGCGAGTCCGGGACGCCGCCGCGGAGGCGGCCCGAGTCCACGATGCCGCCCTGCGGCGCGAGCACGTCCTCGACGGCGGCGCGGAGGGCCCGCTTGGACTCGAAGTACGCCTCCTCGCCGCCGCCGGCCGTGTACGGCGTCTGGATGAGGCGGCCCGAGGGCGTGAAGTAGCGGGACACGGTCATCTGGAGGACCGAGCCGTCGGACATCGGGAACTGCTGCTGGACGAGGCCCTTGCCGAACGTGCGCCGCCCGACGAGGAAGGCGCGGTCGTGGTCCTGGAGCGCGCCCGAGACGATCTCGCTCGCCGAGGCCGAGTTCTCGTTCACGAGCACCATCACGGGCTCGGCCTCGAAGTGGCCGCCGGCCGTGGCGCGGTACTGGCGGCGGTTGTTCGGGAAGCGGCTCTCGGTGTAGACGATCATGTCGCCGGCCGGGAGGAACTCGTCGGCGATCTGATACGCCTGCTCGAGAAGGCCGCCGCCGTTGTCGCGCAGGTCAAAAACAAGCCTGGTCATGCCCTCGCCGCGCAGCTCGTCGATCGACGTCCGGATCTCCTGGGCGCTCGTGGCCGCGAAGCGCTGGAGGCGGATGTAGCCCGTCTGGTCGTCGATCATGTAGTGCGCGATGACCGTGTTGAGCGGGATCTCGTCGCGCTCGATCGTGAAGCGCAGCGCCTCGGGGTAGCCCGGCCGGGCGACGACGAGGCTCACCGACGTCCCGCGCGGGCCCTTGAGGAAGCGCTGGACGTCGTCCGTGTCGAGCCCGACGGCCGTCGTGTCGCCGATCTGGACGATGCGGTCGCCGGCCATGAGCCCGGCGTCGTCGGACGGGCCGCCGGCGATGGGCATCAGGACCACGAGCGAGTCGCGGCCAGCCGTGCCGGGCACGAACTCGTAGTAGATGCCGATGCCCTGGAACGAGCCGGCGAAGGACTCGCGGACGCTGCTCATCTCGCGCGCCGAGATGTAGACCGAGTGCGGGTCGAGCCCGTCGAGCATGCCCTTGATGGCGTCCTCGGCGAGCTGCGCCGAGTCCACGCGCTCGACGTAGGAGCGCGTGATGTACTCGTAGGCCTCCTCGATCTTGCGCAGCGACTGCGTGTCGTCGGAGGCCGAGACGGCGTCGCGGACCTGCGGCCCGAGCACGAGCCCGACGGCGAGGACGCCTGCGCCGGCGGCGGCGAGCAGGGCGGGACGAGGGCGACGGAGCATCGGGGGGAGCGGTTTGGTCGGGGCCGAACGGGAGGCCGCCGGCGCTTGGTGTGCCGCGCCGGGCGGACGCGGCGCGCGGACGCGGCGGCGGGCCCGGCGAAAGATACGCGGGCGTACGGGCCGGACGGGGCGAGCGCTCCGGCCGGGGTAAGCCGTTGCGCTTCGGTGGATAGAGAAAGCCCGGCCGAGTTTGAAGTTTGCCGGGTGAACCCGGACCTGAGGTTGAAGGGTTGAACGGGAAGCGCCCGGGCTGTGCGTTGCCGCAGGAACAGGCGCATGCGTCTGCGAACTCCAAACTTCAAACTTTACAGGCGGTGACGTCCGTCACATAGCACGACGCCCCCCACCCGCGAACCGCGCGCCGCGACGTCACGTTCAGCGGCATCGCCCCCCTCGTCCCGATGCCCGCGCCCGCCCCCGGCTCCATCCTCGTCGCCGAGCCGCCGATGGCGGACCCCAACTTCCGCCGCGCCGTCGTGCTCGTGTGCGAGCACACGAC
>JAYWIE010000721.1:0-1724 GCA_043789155.1 Rubricoccaceae bacterium
GGCTCGGCGAAGACGCGGCCGACGGCCGTCCCGACGAGCGCGTCCTCGTCCGTCCCGCGCAGCGTCTGCGCGCCGCCGAAGCGGAACAGCTCGCCCTCGTCCGACTCGGCGGTGGCGTCGCCGCCAGTGCCGCCGGCGAGCACGCGCGCGTCGAGGCCGAGCGCGAGGCTCTGGCGCGCGAGCGTCGGGACGAACACGCGGACGGCCGCGGTGAGCCGCTGCTGGCGCACGGACGCGGCCGCGACGCTGTCGGACGGGGCCTGGCGGCGGCGGACGCCGCTCTCGGCCGTGACCTCGGCGGTGAGGCCGCGGCGCGGGGCCGTGAACAGGCCGCCGGGCACGCGCCGCAGCCGCACGCCCGCGCCGGCGAACACGGCCGACGAGCGCCGCACACGCACGACGCCGCCGACGCTCGTCGCGCCGAAGCGGCCGGGCGCGATGGCCTCGCGGCTGACCGTCGCGGTGAGGTCGAGGCCCCCGGCGAGCCGCGTCCCGGCGTCGAGCCGCAGCGTCTGGCGCGCGAACGTCGAGTCGCGGCCGAGGCCGTCGAACGACGCGCCGACGCGCAGCGGCAGCCCGAGCACGAACGGGTCCGAGGCGGCGATCTGGACCGTCGAGCCCAGCCAGGGCGTCCGGTCGAAGGCGACGCGCGCCGTGCGCCCGCCGCCGAAGGCGTTGCGCAGCTCGACGCGCCCGCTGCCGACGAGCTGCCCCGGCCGGCCGCCGGCCGGCGGGAGGTACCCGAGGACGGCGTCGAACAGGCCCGGCGCGGCCTCGACGACGGGCACGCGGAGCACGACGCGGCCCTGCACGTCGAGCACGCGCTCGGGCTCGCCGACGGCCGCGTAGAGGCCGGTCTGCTCGAGGTCCCGGCGGACGGCCGCGGCGTCGACGTCCGCGAGGTCCGTGCCCGGCGCGACGCCGGTCACGCGCGAGGCGAAGGCGCGCGACGCCTGCCGCGCCCCGGCCAGCTCGACGCCGGCGACGACGCCCGGCACGCCCTCAAACACGTCGACCGTGACCTCGACCGCGACCCCGGCAGAGCCGCCGCCGGCAGAGTCGTCGCCGGCCGGCACGAGCCGCACGCGCGGCGTCAGGCGCGCCCCTACGCGGCCGCGCGCGGCGTAGCGGTCCAGCGCGAGCGCGAGGTCCGCTGCGAGCGCGGCCGGGCGGTACGTCGCGCCGGGCCGCGTCGCCCACCCCGCCGTGAGGCCCGCGAAACCGCCCACGACATTGACGCGGGCGACAGTCGCGGCCGGGCCGCGCGTGACGAACAGCGTGCCGGTGCCGGACGGGTACGTCCGGGCCGAGTCGACGCGGCCGAGCGGGAAGCCGTCGGCGTCGAGGCGGGCGAGCGCGAGGCGGGCGGCCGCCTCGGCGTCGGGCGCGTCGACGGTCGTGAGGCTGTCGGGCCCGGCGCGGACGGCCCACGGCGTCTGCGCCGCCGCCGGCGAGGCGAGGCACGCCGCGGCGAGGCACACGAGAGCCGCGGCCGCGCTCGCGGCCGGCCAGCGTGCGCCGCGTATCTTGCCCGACCACTGCATAGGAACGCCTGTGAGTCTCGTCCGGAACGCTGCCGCCATCGCCCTGTGCGCCGTCGCACCGGGAGCCGCCGCGCAGGCGTCCCAACGTACCGCGGCCGCCGCGCCGTCTGCCGCAGCGCCGGCCGCCGCGCAGCCCGCGCGGGCCGACACGCTGCGCTACCAGGTCCGCGCCGGCGCGCC
>JAYWIE010000722.1:0-1721 GCA_043789155.1 Rubricoccaceae bacterium
GTTCTACGGCGCGAACCAGGCAAACATCTTCATCGGCTCCAACGGCATCCTGGCCTTCGGGGCCGGCACGACGTCCTTTTCCAACGTCGCCATCCCGACCGCGGCGACGCCGAACCATTTCATAGCGCCGTTCTGGGACGACCTCAACCCCGGCACCGGCGGGACGATCCACTACCAGACCGTCGGGAGCACGTTCGTCGTCCAGTTCACGAACGTCAACAAGTTCGACACCGGCACGGGCACGGTCTCGTTCCAGGTCGTGCTGCGGCCGACGGGCGAGATCACGGTCACGTACCAGGGCGTCCCGACGGTCAACACCTCGGCCACGATCGGCATCGAGAACGCGGCCGGCACGCTGGGCCTCCAGGCCGCCTTCAACGAGGTCTACGCCGCGCCGAACCTCGCCGTCCGCTTCCGGCCGGGCCGGGCGTGGGTCACGGCGTCCAACACCTCGGGCTCGGTCGCGCCGAGCGCGACGACGCAGATCGCCCTCGCCTTCGACGGCACGGGTCTGACGGAGGGCACGTACACGGCCAACCTCGTCGTGAACACGAACGCCATCTCGGGCAGCACGACGACGATCCCGGTCTCGCTCACCATCGGCGGCGCGGGCGTCGTCTCGGGCGGGCCCGGCTGGCGGATGCTCGCCGCGCCGGCGACCGGCGTCACCGTGGCCAACCTGGCGGCCGTCAACCTCGTCCAGGGCGTCCCGGGCTACTACCCGACGGCCGGGGCCAACCTGCTCACGGGCTACACCGGGACGGCCTACACGCCCCCGACGGGCGGGACGAACGTCCTCGCGTCGGGGCGCGGCTTCTGGTGGTACTTCTACGGCATCGAGGGCACGCCCGGCGGGCCGAGCACGAGCCACGCGCTCCCGACGACGCTCGCGACGACCAACCCGGCCGTGACGGCCGACACACCGGTCGCCCTCCACGCCGCGGGCACGAAGTACAACCTGCTCGGCAACCCGTTCGGGACGAGCATGACGATCTCGGGCGTGGCGTCGTGGCCGGGCGCGTCGAACCTCGCGAGCACGGTCGCGCAGGTGTGGGACGCCAGCACGGCGTCGTACGACCTCAGCACGCTGCTGCCGACGGTCGCGCCGTGGCAGGGCTTCTGGGTCCAGGGCGCGACGGCGGGCACGCTCACGATCCCGGCCTCCGCCCGGACGACCGGCGGCGTGCTGCAGCGCGACGCGCCGGCCCCGCTCGTCGGCTTCACGCTGGCGCAGGCCGACCCCGGGTCGGGGCCCGGGGCAGGCTCCCCGCTGCAGGACCGCGCGGCCGTGCTCACCTTCCCCGAGGGCGCGACCGACGGCGCGGACGTCTTCGACGCCGACAAGCTCGCGCCCGTCGCCGGCGCGTACGTCGTGGCCGCGCTCGGCGACGCGAGCGCGCTCCAGGCCGTCGCGAGCCGGCCCGCCCCGACGACCGCGGCCGTCTCGGTCCCGCTGCACGTGGCGTCGGTCGGGGCCGGCGAGCGGCTCGTGCTCTCGTGGCCGCACCTCGACGCGCTCCCGGACGGCTGGGCGCTCACGCTGACGGACACGCAGACCGGCGCAACGGTCGACCTCCGGACGACGGCCGAGTACGCCTTCACGGTCGCAGCCGCGCCGGCCGTCGACGCGCTCGCGATGCCCGACGCGGTCGCGCTGACGTCGAGCGCCTTCGGTTCGACGCCGGCGCGGTTCGTCGTCACGGTCGGCCCGCGCGGGGCGA
>JAYWIE010000723.1:0-1718 GCA_043789155.1 Rubricoccaceae bacterium
GGCGCGAAGATGACCGGCTGGCTCTCGGGGATCTGGCGGACGATGTGCTCCGCGTTCGAGCTCGTCACGATGATGTCCGTCTGCGCCTTGATCGCGGCCGAGCAGTTGATGTAGCTCACGACGAGGTGGTCCGGGTGCTCGGCGCGGAAGGCGGCGAAGGCGTCCGGCGGGCACGAGTCGGCGAGCGAGCAGCCGGCGTTGAGGTCCGGCAGCAGGACCGTCTTGGACGGGTTGAGGATCTTGGCCGTCTCGGCCATGAAGTGGACGCCCGCGAAGACGATGACGTCGGCCGACGTCTTCGCCGCCTCGCGCGCCAGACCGAGCGAGTCGCCAATGACGTCGGCGACGTCCTGGATGTCGGGCTCCTGGTAGTAGTGCGCGAGCAGAACCGCGTTGTGCTCGCGCTTGAGGCGGCCGATCTCCTCGAAGAGGTCGAGGGCGGGGTCCACGGCCTCACGGACGAAGCCCGTGCGGGCCACGGCGACGGGGTCGAGCACGTCGAGCAGGTCGGTCATCGGAGCGGGAGGCGGGTGGGCTCGGAGGTACGCCGCGGGCGCGTCGGGGATGCGGGCAGGCCCGGCATCTGGACCGGCTTCAGGGGAGGCCCCACGGGCGCGCGAGGCGGCCGTAGACCGTACGCGGCAGCTGGACGAGCACGGGCGCGGCCGAGGCGTCGAGCCACGCGAGGACGCCCTGGAGCGCGGCGTCGGGCATGGACGTGCAGCCGGAGGTCGCGGTCTCGGGCGTGCGCCATACGTGGAGGAAAATGCACGACCCGGCCCCGCGCTGCATCGGCCGCCCGCGCAGGCCCGGCACGAGGCCCGCGTCGACGCCCGTCCCGTTGTGCGCCACGACGACGCCGATGCGGTAGACGTCGAGGCGCATCTCCTCGTGGCTGCCCCACGCCGCGGCGGGCGTCCGGCGGATCACCGAGTTGTAGGCCGGCGACGCCGCGTCGTCGACGCACTCGACGTCGGCGTCGGTCGGGACGTACGGGAGGCCGGTCGGCTCGCTCGCGGCGTAGCCAAAAGCGGCGGAGAGGCGGAAGACGCCGGCCGGCGCGCGGCCGTCGCCCTCGCGCTTGCCCGGCTCGCCGCCGCGGGCGGCGGCCGCCGGGTGCAGCCCGAGCCCCCACCCCATCCCGGAGCGCCCGACGCGGACCGGCACGGCGTCGCCAACGGGCCGCCACGCGCGTCCCGCGCGCTCGAAGCGCTGCAGCCGGCCCGAGGTGGCGTCCCACGCGTCCGTCGTGACCGTCAGCAGCTGCCGGCTCTGCGCCGGGATGGGTGACGGCGGGATGGACGTCCGCGGTGACACGGACGTCCGCGACGGCACGGATGTCCCGGACACCGTCGTCCCAGACGCGAGGAGCACTGTTAGAAATACCGCAATAACGGGCACGTTGCGTATCGGGTCGCTGGACGCGCAAGGTACCCGGATCGGAAGACGCCCGGGCGTCGTCTCCGCCACAGCCCACGCCCCGCCCCGATGGAACCGCCCCTCCCCGCTCCGCCCAAACGCTCGCTCGCGACAGCCGACTTCGGCCCTGGCCTCCGCCTCGCGCTGCGCACGTCCGGCCTCGCGTTCGTCGCCGCGCTCGCGCTCGTCCTGCTCGACGTGCTCGCGGGCGTCCGCCTCCCGCCCGCGGTGCGCCCGGCGCTGCCGTGGGTGCTCGTGCTCGCCACGATGGCCGGGATCACGCTGATCGTCGGGGCGGT
>JAYWIE010000724.1:0-1713 GCA_043789155.1 Rubricoccaceae bacterium
CTCGGCGAGGCGGTCGGTCACGCGGGTGGGGGCGGGTGGCGGAGGGGAACACGCCACGGCGCGCCGGGCTCCCGCCTAGTTGCCGCCGTAGGCGAAGACCGCGCCGTCGCCGCCGGTGAGGTTGGCGAGGGCCGGCCCGAGGGCCGCCCGGAAGTCGCGCGCGCGCATCCGCTCGACGACGTCGCCGCGGCCGGCGCAGTAGCCCAGCAGCGCGTGCGGCCGCTGGAGGTGCTGGAGGCCCTCGCGGACGACCCACATGTGCCACGGCCGCACGTCGGGCTCGAACGGCCCGACGAGGCGCGCGTAGAGGCGGTTCGCCGCGCGCTCGCAGTCGGCCTCGGTCGGCATCTCGCCCATCTCGAGCAGGCGCTGGAGGCCGCCCCAGATGTAGCCCGCCAGAAAGTCGTTCTGGCCGTCGGTGAGCGCGAAGTCGGACTGCGGGCCGGCGTAGCCGATGTCGGCGAGCGGGACGCGGATGCAGGCCTCGACGTGCGAGACGGCCTCGCGGATCATGGCCTCGACATAGGCGGGGGACTTCGGGGCGGGCGTGTGACGGGACATCGGCGTGCAGAAGGGGGTGTCCTCGCCGCCTATGCCCATGCCGTGCGCCGTCGGCCCGGGTGCCGTTCAGCGCGCGCCGATGTCGCACCTGCGTTCCGGCGCGCCCCCGTGTGCCGCCGCGGCCGTGGTGCGCCCCATGTCTGTCCCGCTGCGGGACGCACGGGCGGGACGCACGGGCGGGACGCTCAGCCCGGCCAGTCCGGGTAGCCCGCGTCGCGGGCGTGGACGACGCGGACGGGCTCGGGCCACGCGATGCCGAAGGCCGGGTCGTCGTAGCGGACGCCGAAGGCGGCGTCGGGGACGTAGGGCGCGGAGATGGTGTAGAAGGCCTCGGTCGCGTCCGCGAGGGTGAGGAAGCCGTGGGCGCAGCCCTCGGGGATGTAGAGCGCGTCGCCGGCGTCCGCGGTGAGCGTGGCGGACGTCCAGCGGCCGAGCGTGGGCGAGCCCGCGCGGAGGTCGAGGCAGACGTCGTAGAGGGCCCCGCGCGTGCAGCGGACGAGCTTGGCCTCGGCGTGCGGCGCGCGCTGGGCGTGCATGCCGCGGAGCGTCCCGCGGGCGGCGTTGAACGAGACCGAGCACTGTGCGACGGCCGGGTCGAGCCCGTGCGCGGCGAAGACGCCGCCGTCCCACGTCCGCGCGAAGTGGCCGCGCGCGTCGGCGTGGCGCTCGGGGCGGACGAGGACGCAGCCGGGGATGTCGGTCGGCTCGAAGGTCATGGCGGCGGCGTGGGGTGCCGGATGATAGCCGGTCGCCGTACTCGCTCAATACGGCCCGACCGAGGCATATGCGCCGGTTCGGCCTGTTACCAGAACAGCTTGCGGCTCAGCGGACGCACGAGGGTCGGGGTGCGGAAGGGCGCAACCAGACGCCGACGCCTGGAAGGGAACCGACGCTAGCCGGGCGGTCCGATGCAGCCGCAGGTTCTGCCGCACAGAACGTGACGCACGATCAACAGGCCCTCGCTCCTCCCACATCCAAGAAGGCGTACTCACCCCTCGCTCGGTTCTACAACCAGGACTGGAACGTCGCGCCGTTCCCGGACCACCTCGAATCCGGCTCGCTCCAACACTGACTCGACTGACGCCTCGTCGCGGGCCGTCCAGAACATGTCGAAGTGGTACCGCCCGTCCAAGCCGGTCTCGTCAATCACGA